>NZ_JBHZCN010000019.1:0-91127 GCF_042755465.1 Kitasatospora sp. NPDC059160
GCTGCCGCTGCTCGCGCTGCTGATCGCCGTGACCACCACCGGTTTCGGTGCCACCGTGCTCGACACCGTCGACCACGTCCGCACCCGGGCCGCGCAGATCGCCACCGGCGGGGACATCGGCGTCTCCCTGCCCGACTACGCGACCCTCACCGAGTCCTTCACCAAGGCCGCCGACGCCCTGCCCGGCGTCCACGCCTCCACCGGTGCGTGGGTCGAGCCCAAGGCCCGCTTCGTCGGCGCCGACCAGGACTACACCGAGGCCTACCTGGTGGTGGTGGATCCGGCGGCCTACGCCGAGATCTCCCGCACGGTCGGGGTCGGCGAGTTCGACGCGGCGAAACTGGCCGGCACGTCGGGCGGCCGGGACACCCCGGTGCCCGCCCTGGTCAGCCGTGACCTGGCCAAGCGGCTGGCCGCCGGGCCGCCCCAGGTGCGCACGCCCAACGGCAACGCCCTGCGCCTGAGCGTCGTCGCGACCGTCGCGGCGACCCCGGCCCTGCCGGACCCGGGCAAGCCCTTCGTCGTGGTTCCGGCCGGTCCCGCCTGGGAGCGGCTGCCGGACGCGAAGCGGGTGAACAAGTGGTTCGCCGTCGGGGACATCGACCCCGAACGGGTCAGGTCGACCCTGCGGGACAACGGCGGCGCCCAGCCGACGGGTCTGGCCAAGCTGGTCGCGGACGACGCTGCGGCCGCCGGCAAGGGCACCCACGGCCTGCCCGTGGGGTACACGGTGCACAGCAGCGCGGAGACGGTCACCGTGCTCGCCGACGATCCGTTGCAGCACGCCGCCGAGCGGCTGTTCTGGTACGCGGCCGCCGCCGGAGCCGGCTACGCCCTGCTCGCCGTCCTGCTGACGCTGTTCCGCGCCGCACCCGACCGCACCGCCGTCCTCGCCCGCCTGCGCACCATGGGCCTGCGCCCCCGCCAAGGACTCGCACTGATCATCACCGAGGCACTGCCGCAGACCCTCGCCGCCGCCGTCGGCGGCGGCCTGGCCGCCCTCGCGGCCGTCGCCCTCCTCGGCGGCGCCTTCGACATCTCCACCCTCGTCGGCGCCAAGGTCGGCGACGCCATCACCCCCGTCCTGCTCCCCGTCCTGCTGCCCACCACCGGCCTCGCCCTGCTGGTCGGCCTCGGCATCGTCCTGGAGACCCTCATCGCCGGCCGACGCCAGATCGCCACCGAACTCCGCGCCGGGGAGCAGGCATGAAGCCGCGAGGGCCGGCCCGCGCCGCCGCCGCGGGAACCATCGGCACCGGCCGCGGCGTTCGGAGCTGCCGGACCATCGGCACCGGACCGACCGACCGGGCCGCACACGCCGACCGGACCGCACAGACAGACCGCACCGACCGGGCCGACCGGACCGTCGAGACAGGAGAGCAGCCGTGAAGAGCACCCCCCAGGAGCGGCCGGCGGTCGAGGCCCCCAGCCTCCAGGAGCTCCGGCAGCGGGCCCTGGCCGCCGCCTCGCCCAAGGCCTACGGAGCGGGCTCGGCCATCGTCTGCGACCGGCTGGTCCGGATCTTCAGCGCCGAGGGCATCGAGGTCCAGGCGCTGCAGGGTCTGGAACTGACCATCCAGCAGGGCGACCTGGTGGGCCTGGTCGGTGCCTCCGGCAGCGGCAAGTCGACCCTGCTGACCATCCTCGCCGGACTCGACGTGCCGACCGCGGGCACCGCCACCGTCGCGGGCTGCGACCTGCTGGAGATGTCCGCCAAGGAACGGCTGCGCTACCGCCGCGAGGTGGTCGGCTTCATCTGGCAGCAGACGGCCCGCAACCTGCTGCCGTTCCTGACCGCCGCCGAGAACATCGCCCTGCCGATGCAGTTGCGCGGCCGCCGGAGCGGGGGGACCGGCCCGAAGCAGCAGGCCGCCCGGGTGGCCGAGCTGATGGAGGCCCTGGAGATCGGGGAACTCGCCCACCGGCGCCCCAACGAGCTCTCCGGCGGCCAGCAGCAGCGGGTCGCCATCGCGGTGGCGATGGCCAACAACCCGCCGGTGCTGCTCGCCGACGAGCCGACCGGTGAGCTGGACTCCGAGACCGCGGGGGTGATCTTCGAGTCCTTCCGCACCGTCAATCGGGAGCTCGGCACCACCGTCGTGATCGTCACCCACGACCCGATGGTCGCGGGCGAGGTCCGCCGCACGGTGGCCATCCGGGACGGGCGGACCAGCAGCGAGGTGCTGCGCCGCACCGTGACGGACGAGCACGGCGAGGAGTCGGTCAGCGAGCGCGAGTACGTGATGCTCGACCGCGCCGGCCGGGTCCAACTGCCCGTCAAGTTCCTGGAGTCGCTCGGCATGGAGCACCGGGTGGCGGTCGACCTCGCGGCCGACCACATCGAGGTCCGTCCGGACGACCTCGCGGGGAGCTGAGGGGGCGGTTCCTCAGCCGTCGCCGCCCGTCCGCTGGAAGAGGCCGCTGCCCTCGGCCTCCTGCCGGAGGTCGGGTGGCGCGGCTCCGCCGGTGCGCTCCCCCCGGGAGGGGGCGGTGCAGCGGGCGAAGAGGAACAGGGCACCGGCCGCCGCGGCGAGGATGCCGAGTGCGGTCAGGACGCGTAGCCAGGTCAAGGGGTGCCTCCTGGGGGCGGTGCGAGGGAGCGCCGCCGGGGTGTATCGGCAGCTCGGCCCGCACGGTCGAGTGCCCACCGTGGGGTTCTTCCCGTCGGCTGGTGCGCAACAGGTGGCCTACGCGGGCGCTCGAAGCACCGGAGGGGCGCGTCACATGGTTTCGCGCGCCCCTGTGGCGATGACGGTCCGCCCGCGCCGCTCCTCGGCCAGCGTGCGCAGGGCCGGCAGGTCGGGCTTGCCCAGCCCGGTCAGCGGGATCGCGGGGAGCAGCAGGACGGTGTCCGGGACGCACCGGGCGTCCCCGCGCTCCCGGACCCAGCGGCGCAGCTGGTCCGCCGTCACCCGGGCGCGCGGAGCCACCGCGACGGCGGCGTGGACGCGCTCCAGGCGGTCCGGGTCGGTGCTGGTGAACATCACCGCCTCGTGCACGTCCGGATGGCTGCGCAGCGGCTCCTCGACCTGGTGGGGGAACACATTGTGCCCCTCGACAACGGCCATCGCGTCCCGTCGGCCCGCCACCGTCAGATAGCCCGCCGCGTCCAGGCTGCCCAGGTCCCCGGTGTGCAGCCAGCCCTCCCGCAGCACCCGCGCGGTCAGCTCCGGGTCCCGCCAGTACCCGGCCATCGCGGTCGGGGTGCGGACGCAGATCTCCCCGGTCCGGCCCGGCGGCAGCGGCGCGCCCTCCTCGTCCAGGATCCGCACCCCGGTGTCCGGGTACGGGCGCCCGGCGGTGCTCAGCAGCCTCGGGTCCAGGTGCTCGTCCGGACTCAGCCGGGAGACCGGCCCGCACTCCGTCAGGCTGTACGTCTGGTGCAGCACCCGGCCCAGCCGCCGGGTCGCCTCCGCCAGCCGGCGCGGCGAGGGCGGACAGCCGGTGTAGCCGACCCGGCGCAGGCTGCCGGTGTCCGTCCCGGCCAGCAACGGGTGGTCCAGCAGCCGGTAGAGCAGGTGCGGCGGCAGGTACACCCGGGACACCCGGTGCCGCTCCACGGCCGCGAGCACCTCCTCGGCCGCGAAGCCCTCCTGCAGCACCACCGTGCCCCCGGCCGCCAGGGCGAGGTCCGCACTCGTGCCGCCGCCGTGCGCGAGCGGGGTGCAGAGCAGGAAGGACGCCCCGGACAGCAGCGCGGGCCGGGGCGGACGGGCGAAGCGGCGCAGCACGCCCTTCGGCCGGCCGGTGGTGCCACTGGTGAACCGGATCGCCATCACGTCCTCGGGGCGGCAGCGCGGCTCCAGCGGGGCGGCGGAGCAGGCCGCGGCGAGCTCGACGAGGTCCGTGCCGAAGGCCGTCGGGCCGAGGGCGAACACCCCCGCGGCGGGCAGCGCCCGCGCCACCGCCCCGGCCGCCGCGGCGTACCGGAGGGGGTCGAAGACCAGCGCCGCGGTCTCGGCGAACCCGGCCAGCGCCACCACGTCGGCGACCGGGAGGTCCGGGCCGGGCATCGCCACCCGGCAGCCCAGCAGGTTGGCCGCCAGCCGGACCAGCACCGCCTCCGGGGTGTTCCCGGCGAGCACGGTGACGCCGTCCCCGCGCCCGAGCCCGGCCCGGTCCAGCGCGCGGGCCGTCCGGAACACCGCGTCCAGGCACTCCCGGGCGGTCAGCGCCGTGGTGCCGCGGGACAGGGCCGTCCGCCCCGGATCCCGCGCGAGTCCGTCCAGCACCAGCCCGGTGTACGTCCCGCCGGCCTCTGTCATGCCCACCCTTCCGCCGTCTGACGAGGCGTCAGTCTAGGGTGCGGCGCCACCACGGGTGCCCGGTGGGTGGGGCCCGCTCCGTACGACGGTGCGGGCGCCCGGCTTGTTAGGGTCGGCGGTCGATCGGACAGGGAACAGGGGAGCGGTGGACAGCGGCGAGTCGGGGACGACAGGGACGGCGGAGATGACGGGGGCGGCGGTGCTGGCGCCGCGTGGGGTGCTGGACCTGCGGGGTGCGGCCGGGGAGCGGTTCGTCGTGGAGTACCCGGCCGGGGCCGTGGTGGTGGTCTCGGGCCTGCCCGGGGCCGGCAAGAGCACGCTGCTGCGCCGCTGGTCGGCCGGCGGCGGGGCCGCGACGGTGGACCCGCGGACGGTGCACGAGGCCTGCGAGGCGGTGATGCCCGCGCGCCTGCCGTACGCCGTCTACCGGCCGTGGGCGCGACTGGAGCACGTCCGGCTGCTGCGGAGCTCGGTGCGGCGCGGTGGACCGCTGCTGGTGCACGACTGCGGCAGCCGCGCCTGGATGCGACGCTGGCTCGCCCGGGAGGCCGGCCGGCAGGGCCGCGAACTGCACCTGGTGCTGCTCGACGTCGGCGCCGCCACCGCCCTCGACGGCCAGCGGGCCCGCGGACGGCACGCCTCCGCCCGGGTGTTCGCCCGGCACCACCAGGGCCTGGCACGGCTGTCGGCGGCGTTCACCCGGCACACCCGGTCCGGCGGACCGCCGCCGACCCCGGAGGCGGCCTCCGTCCTGCTGCTGGACGCCGTCTCCCGGTCGAGGGCGGAGACGGTCGCCTTCGGGACGGGCGGCATGATGGCCCGGAACCGGTGAAGGGGTGGCGGATGGTGGACGACGGGGAACGGGGCGTTCCCGAGCGGGTGTTGGCGGCCGAGCGGGGCGCCGCCCGGCTGGGGTTCGGGAAGAGCTGCACCCGGGAGGTCGGCCGGCTGCTGGCGTTCGCCGCGGCGGCCAAGCCGGGCGGGACGGTCGCCGAGAGCGGCACGGGTGCGGGCGTCGGTACGGCCTGGCTGCGCAGCGGGCTCGGGCCGGGCGGGCGGCTGGTCACGGTCGAGCGGGACGGGCGACTGGCCCGGGAGGCCGCGGCGCTGTTCGCGGGGGACGAACGGGTGCGGGTGCTGCACGGGGACTGGCGGCTGCTGGCGGAACACGCGCCGTTCGACGTGTTCTTCTGCGACGGCGGCGGCAAGCGCGACGACCCCGACCGCGTGGTCGACCTGCTCGCCCCCGGCGGCCTGCTGCTGATGGACGACTTCACGCCCTCGCCGCACTGGCCGCCCCGCTACGGCGGTGAGGTCGACCGGCTGCGCCTGCACTACCTGACGCATCCGGCGCTGGCGGCGAGCGAAGTGCTGACCACGCCCGGCAGTTCGGCCGTGCTGGCGGTGCGACGGGCCTGACCCCGGCCCGGTGGCGGGGATGAACGGGGGGATGATGGGCGGATGGTGACGATCGAGACCTCCCGGCTGGTCCTGCGGCGCTGGCGCGAGAGCGACGTGCCGGTGATGGCCGAGGTGCACGCGGACCCCGAGGTGATGCGGTGGATCGGCGACCGGCGCGTTCTCGGCCCGGAGCTGAGCCGGGCGGCGGTCGAGCGGTGGGAACGGGCCTGGGAGGACGAGGGGTTCGGCCTGTTCGCGGTGGAGCTGCGCGAGACCGGTGAACTCGCCGGGTTCGCCGGCCTGGCGGTGCCGCTGTTCCTGCCCGAGGTGCTGCCCGCCGTCGAGATCGGCTGGCGGCTCGGCCGGTCGTTCTGGGGCCGGGGCATCGCCACCGAGGCGGCGACGGCGGCGCTGCGGTTCGGCTTCGAGGACTGCGGGTTGGAGCGGGTCGTCAGCATCGCCCAGATCGGCAACACCGCCTCCGAGCGGGTGATGGCCAAGCTCGGTCTGCGGGTCGAGCGGGAGACCACCGTCCCCGGCAACGGCAACGCCGTCCGGGTCCACGAACTGACCCGTGCGCGGTACCTGGGCCGGGAGTCCTGACCGGGAGTCCTGACCGGAGAGCCCCGGCCGGGAAAACCGCTGGCCCTGCCCGGTGCGACGGTCCTAGAGTCTGCGCGCACCGGAACCAGCGAGCACGGGGGAGCAGATGAGCAGGGCCGAGGCCGTACGGGCCGCGAACGCGTTGGGGGAGCGCTGGGTCGGGGAGGCCGGTCTGCGGCAGGGGTCCGTCCTGATGCCGGCCGGCGTCTGGCCGCTGCTCGGGCTGCTGGCCCCGGCCGGAAGCGCCCCCGTCCAAGGCGAGTTGGCGCAGGCGCTCGGGGTGCCGGCCGCGGCCGCCGCCGAGCGCGCCCGCGAACTGCTCGGCCTGTTGCGGGACATCCCCGCGGTGCGCTCCGCGCTGGGGGTCTGGACCGACGACCGGCTGCGGCTGCGCCCGGAGTGGCGGGCCTCCGTCCCGGCGGACCTGGTCGGGCGGTTGAGCGGTGACACGGAGCAGGACAAGAAGCTGCTGGACGCCTGGGCGAGCGAGCAGACCGACGGAGCGATCGACGAGATGCCGGTCGGGTTGAACCCGGACAGCCGGCTGGTGCTGGCCTCGGCGCTCACCCTGCGGACGGACTGGATCCGGCCGTTCCAGGACTTGGGGGGAATCGGCGGGAACCACACGGACGACTGGGGCCGGCCTGTCCGCTACCTGACCGGGGCGACGCGCCTGCTGGACCGTGCAGCCCTGCTGGAGACGCCCGCGGGCCCGGTCACCGAGTTCCAGGTGCTGGGGTACGGCGACATCACCGTGCACCTGCTGCTCGGCGAGCCGACGGCCGATCCCGGCAGCGTGCTGGCCGCCGGGATCGGGTCGCTCTCGCAGCGCCACCGCCGCACCACCGCCGACCGGTTGCCGGTCGGCACCACCGGCCCCGGGCTCTCGGTCGGGGCGCTGGCGCGGTACGAGCCGGAGGACCTGCTGACCGTGGGCGTCCCGCAGTTCACCGTGGCGGCCGAGCACGATCTGCTGGCCCGCAAGGAACTCTTCGGGCTGACGACGCTCAGCACCCCGTCCGCGACGGAGGACCGGCTGCCCGGCCTCCAGGTCGGCGGGCTGCCGCTGTTCGCCGACAGCGCGCGCCAGAAGGCCACCGCGACCTTCGGCGCCCGCGGGTTCCGGGCTTCCGCGGTGACGGCGATCGGGATCATGGCGGGCGGCGCCGCGGCCGTGTCGCGGCCGCCGTTCCTGCAGCGCCACGTCAGCGTGGAGTTCGGCGGCCCGTTCGGCTTCCTCGCCGTCCACCGGCTCTCCCGGCTGGTGCTGGCGGCGGGCTGGGTGACCGAACCGGACGCGGCCGTGGACCCCAGGGGAGACTGGTCGGAGGAGGACGAGGACTGGTGAGGACGGGCAGGTGTCGGCGCGGTGTCCGGAGCGCCGGAATCCGGGTCGCCCACCGTAACCGCCCCCGGTGGCGCGGGTGCACTGCGAGACTGGGGTGAGCAGAGTCCGTCACGGAGAGAGGTCACACCCCGCATGCCCAGCAGCGCAGCCGTCGACAACCCGTGGTTCCGCCGGTTCAACCCGTCCGACTTCGCTCCCGCCCGGATCGTGATCTTCCCGCACGCCGGCGGATCGGCCAGCTACTACATGGACTACACCAACGCGCTGGCGCCGTACGCCGACGTGCTGGCCGTCCAGTACCCGGGCCGGCAGAACCGCTACGCGGAGCCGACGATCGACTCGGTGCCGGAACTCGCCGAGCAGGTCTACCAGGAGCTGCGCGGCTGGATGGACCGCCCGGTCGTGTTCTTCGGGCACAGCATGGGCGCGGCGGTCGCCTTCGAGGTCACCCGCCGCTTCGCCCGGGACGGCCTGGCCGGGCCGGAGCGGCTGTTCGTCTCGGCCGGCCGCGCGCCGTCGCTGCCCCGGGACAGCGCGGTGCACCTGAGGTCGGACGACGGCATGCTGGAGGAGATCGTCCGGCTCGGCGGTACGGACGAGCGGATCCTCGACGTGCCGGCCCTGCGCGAGCTGATCCTCCCGGCGCTGCGGGCCGACTACACCGCCATCGAGACCTACCTCGCCGCGCCGGACGCCGTCGTCCCGCAGCCGATCACCGCCCTGGTGGGGGAGAGCGACGCCAACGCCACGGTGGAGCAGGTCGCCCAGTGGGAGCGGCACACCACCGGGGGGTTCAGCCTGCGGGTCTTCCCGGGCGGGCACTTCTACCTGGCGGAGCAGATCGACGCCGTGGTGCGGCTGCTCACCGCGCACCTGCGGGGCTGACGGTACGTCCCGGCCCCGCCCCGGCCCGGGTTCCGGCCCCGTCCCGACGGGGAGCGGGGCCGGGCCGGGGCGTCAGGTGGTGTAGGCGGAGTTGAGCCGGACGTACTCCTCGGTGAGGTCGCAGCCGTAGACGGTGAAGGCGCCGTCGGCGATGCCCAGGTCGATCCGGATCACCACCTCGTCGCCGCCGAGGTAGCGGCGGGCCTGGTCGAGCAGGGCCTCGCCCGGCTCCTCCGGGTACATCGGGAGCTCGTCGAAGCCGATCCGGACGGCGGCCGGGTCGATGTCGGTCTCGTCCCGGAGCTTGCCGACGGCCATGGTGATGCGGCCCCAGTTCGGGTCGGCCCCGTGCACGGCGGCCTTGACCAGCGGGGAGTTGACCACGCTCTTGCCGACGCGCTTCGCCTGGGCGGCGTCACGGGCACCGGTCACCCGGACCTCGATCAGCTTGGACGCGCCCTCGCCGTCCGAGGCGATCTCCCGTACGAGGTGCAACGCGCACTCGTCCAGGGCCTGTTCGAAGGCGGCCGGGTCGACCGGGCCGGCCAGTCCGTTGGCGAAGAGCGCCGCGGTGTCGCTGGTGGAGGTGTCGGTGTCGATGCTGAGTGCGTTGAAGGTCCGGTCCATGACGCGCCGGAACAGGGTGTCGAGCCGGTCGGCGGGAAGGTCGGCGTCGGTGAAGAAGAAGGTCAGCAGGGTCGCCATGTCGGGTTCGATCATGCCGACGCCCTTGGCGATGCCGACCAGGACGGCGTCGCCGCAGCGGACCCGGACCTCCTTGTGGCGGGTGTCCGTGGTCATGATGGCCTTGGCCGCCGCGGTGTAATCGGCCGCCGGGAAGGGCCAGTTCAGGGCGGAGAGCCCGGCGCGGATGCCGTCCATGGGGTACGGGCGACCGATCACGCCGGTGGAGGCGATGACGAGTTCCTCCGGGGGGATCCCGACGATCCCGGCGACCCGGTCGCGCACCTCGGCGGCGCTGTCCGCCCCGGTGCGCCCGGTGGCGACGTTGGCGTTGCGGGACAGCACGACCATCCCGCGACAGGCCCCGAGGGCGGCCGCCCCGCGGCTGAGCAGGACGCTGGGGCCGGCGAAGCGGGAGCGGGTGAACACCGCGGCCGACCGGCAGGGGACTTCGGAGACGACGGCCGCGAAGTCGTCCTCGACGTCCTTGAGGCCCATGTTGGTCGTGACGGCGCGGAAGCCGCGGGGTGCGACGGGCTGCATGGTGGATCGATCCCTCTCCGAGTGGTCCCGGTGCGGGGCGCGGTGGGCGGCCTCGAACCGGGAGTCGGTGAATAGATTTGCGGAGAACTGAATACATCAAACATCTCGGCGTGGTCAATGAGTTGTCTCACTGCATGACTATGCGAACGGGTTCGACGGTCGGAGCAGCTCGGGAGAGGGCTCGGGGTTCCGTCGCGTCCGGCCCCTGCCGGTGGCCCGGCGGCTCGACTACTGTGCCTGGTTGATGGACCGTCAACGGATCGTCAACGGATCGTCGACAGAGCCCGGGAGGCCGCCGCATGCGCCGGATCGCCGTCGTCGGAGCGGGCCAGGCCGGCCTCCAGCTCGCGCTCGGGCTGCTGGCCGACGGCTGCGAGGTGACACTGGTCGCCGAGCGCACCCCGGACCAGCTGCGGGACGGGCGGGTGCTGTCCACCCAGGCGATGTTCGGCCCGGCGCTGCGGATCGAGGCGGCGGCCGGGCTGGACCTGTGGGCGGCCGAGGCCCCGGCGGTGCACTCGGTGGACGCGGCGCTGGTGGTGCCGCCGGGCGTCCGCGCGCTGGAGTTCACCATGACCCTCGACGAGCCGGCCCGGTCCGTCGACCAGCGGATCAAACTGTCCCGCTGGCTGGAGCTGTTCGCCGAGCGCGGAGGCTCGGTCGAGTACCGCTCCCTGGACCGCGCCGGACTGCACGAACTGGCCCGCCGGCACCAGCTGACCGTGGTCGCGACCGGGCGCGGCGAGCTCGCCGGGATCTTCCAGCGCGACCCCCGTCGCTCGCCGTTCGACCGGCCGCAGCGCGCCCTGTCCTGCCTCTACGCGCACGGCGTCGGGGCGCCCGACCCGGCCGCCGGGCCCAGGGCCCGGATGCACGCCCTGCCCGGCCTGGGCGAGCTCTACCTCCAGCCGGCCCTGACCCTGACCGGCCCGTGCGACATCCTGCTCTGGGAGGCGCTGCCCGGCGGCCCGCTGGACGTGTTCGGCGACGGGCCCGCGCCCGACGTCCACCTCGACCGGATCCGCGCCCTGCTGGCCGAGCACCTGCCCTGGGAGGCGGAGCTGTGGCGGGAGGCCGAACCCACCGACGCCGGGGCCGGGCTGTCGGGTGCGGTCACCCCGACCGTCCGCCGGCCGGTGGCCGAACTGGGCTCGGGCGTCGACGCCGTGCACGTGCTGGGCATGGGCGACGCGGCGGTGGTCAACGACCCGATCACCGGTCAGGGCGCCAACGGCGCCGCCCGCGCGGCGCAGGCGTACCGGCGGGCGATCCGCGAGCACGGCGACGCCCCGTTCACCGCGGACTGGATGTGCCGCACCGCCGAAGGGTTCTGGCAGCGGCACGCCCGCCACGCCGTCGACTTCACCACGGCCCTGCTGACCATGCCGGACCACCTCCAGGGCGTCTTCGCGGCCGCGGCGGAGCACCCGGAGGTCGCCCGTCGGCTGGCCAACACCTACGCCGAGCCGAGCGACCACGCCGCCTGGCTGGCCACGCCCGAGCTGACCGCCGGGTACCTGGCCTCGGTCGGGCGCTGAACGTCCATACGGGCGGGGGGAGGACCCCGCCCGGGCCGGGGGAGCGTCAGAGCAGGTCGAAGCGGGTCGGACCGCCCTGCGCCCAGATGCCGCGGGAGGCCTGGTCCGGGTAGCGGACGGTCTCCGAACGGGCGCTGAGGACCCGGGTGAGCTGCTGCTCCGGCTCGTGGGCGGCCCAGCCCGGGTCGCCGGTGCCGACGAAGCGGACCCAGGCCTGCTGGAGCTCCCGGGAGACCGCGACGGCCTCCGGGGCGGGCGGGTCGCCGAGGAAGTGCCGGCCCATCGGGCTGTCCAGGGAGCCGAAGGCCAGCGGGACGTCCAGGCCGTGGCAGGCGCCGAACGCCCCGTCCAGGGCCGGGGCCGGGTAGGCGAGTTGGAAGAGGTGGGAGGTGCCGCCGGCCGCCGTGTTGCCCTCGGCGAGGTGGAGCGAGGGGATCCGGAACAGCGCGTCGGAGAAGACGGCCCCGACCAGGGTGTCGGGCGTGGCGCCGGGGAAGGCGGCGCGGTAGGCGTCCGGGCCGCCCGGGTGCGGGGCGAGCAGCGCCAGCGCGGTGCGGGCGTCCTCCTCGGTGAAGGCGCCGTGCCGGCCGGCCAGGACGGCGAACAGCCGGAACTCCTCCCGGGCGTGACCGACCAGCAGCTCGATGCCCTCGGCCCGTCCGGCGGCCAGTGCCGTCCAGGGCTCCTCGGTGAGGAGCTCGCCGTCGACCACCGGCACGGTGGGGACGCCGGTCTGGGCGAGCCGGCCCCAGCGCGCGAGGTGCCCGGGGAGGGCGGCGCCGAGCCCGGTGACGGCCTCGGCCAGCTGCCAGGGGTCGGTGCCGGCGAGGCCGGCCGCGGTGGGGGCGGCGCCGAGCCGCTCCGCCAGGGCGGCGGTGATCTCGGCGGCCAGCGCGGGGGTGGCGAGGTTGCCGCCGACGGAGTGGGCGATCGCCCGGTGGAACAGGCCGCGGGCCCGCGGCACGGCCAGCAGCGCGGCCACCGAGGAGGCCCCGGCCGACTGGCCGGCGACGGTGACCCGGGCGGGATCGCCGCCGAACGCGGCGATGTTGTGCCGCACCCACTCCAGGGCCGCGATCTGGTCGAGGAAGGCGCGGTTGGCCGGGGCGCCGTCGAGGAGGGCGAAACCCTCGGCGCCCACCCGGTAGTTGACGGTCACCACGACCAGGCCGGCCCGGGCCAGCTCGGTCGGGTCGTACAGCGGGTCGCCCGCGGTGCCGGAGATGAAGCCGCCGCCGTGCAGCCAGACCAGCACCGGCAGCCCGGCCGAGTCCGGGTGCGGGGTGCAGACGTTGAGCGTCAACCAGTCGGTGCCGGTGGTCGGTTCGGCCTGGAGGGGGCCGGACTGGGGGACGACGGGGCCGTACGCGACGGCCTCGCGGACGCCGTCCCAGGGCTCGGGCGGTACGGGGGCGGCGAAGCGGAGCGGGCCGACCGGGGGCCGGCCGTAGGGGATGCCGCGGAAGGCGGCGAGGCCGCGGTCCACGAAGCCGCGGACGGCTCCTGCGGTGGTGCGGGCGACGGGCTGCACGAGCACGGGACGCTCCTCCCTCGGAATGCCTCCAGCGTTGTCGGTCAGTTGTATTATGTCAAGCGTATGGAAAAAGCCGGTCGGAACGGGCCGGGCGGGAGCCGTCGAGGAGTGCCGGGACATGCCCAAGCAGGTGGACCACCGGCAGCGCCGCGAGACCATCGCCCGCGCGCTGTGGCGGATCGTGGAGCAGCGCGGCACCACCCAGCTGACCCTGCGCGAGGTAGCCCGGGAGGCCGGGATCTCGCTCGGGCAGCTCCAGCACTACTTCGCCTCCCGGGCGGAGCTGCTCGGCTTCGCGATGGACCTCGCCGGGGAGCAGAGCGGCCTGCGGGTCGCCCGGGCGCTGGCCGGGCTGGGCGAACGGCCGCACCCGCGCGCGGTGCTGCGGGCGATGCTGGTCGAACTGCTGCCGCTGCGGCCGGACTCGCGGGTCACCAGCCGGATGGGCGCCGCGTACGTCCTGGAGGCGCTGCACGACGAGGAGGTCCGGGCCCGGGTGCGGGGCGGGCTGGTGCAGGGGCGCGCGGAGGTCGAGCGGGTGGTGCGGCAGGCGATCGCCGACGGGTCGGTGGCGGCCGACCGTGACCCGGCGGTGGAGACGGACCTGCTGCTCGCACTGACCGGGTTCACCACCCTGCTGGAGCTGGGCGTGGTCGAGCCGGACGCCGTGCTCACCGCCGTCGACCGGCACCTGGACCGGCTGTTCGCCGGGGAGGGCCGACCGGCCGGCCCGTGACGGCGTGGCAGGCTGGGCGGGTACCGCCGCCGCGCGGCACCGCACCAGCCCGGCACCGCACGGCGCGAGCCGGACCCCAGCCCCGCGACCAGGAGCACCCGCATGGACCGACCCGCCTCCCTCCGCCTCGACGCCACCGCCTCCGGGCACCCGGCCGGCATCCTCGACGCCGCCGAACAGGCCGAACGCCGGGGCATGGACCGGCTGGTGGTCGCCGAGACCGCGTACGACCCGTTCCTGCAGCTCGCCCGCGCGGCCGACCGCACCGCGTCGATCGAGCTGGCCACCGGCATCGCGGTGGCCTTCGCCCGCACCCCGATGACGCTGGCCTACCAGGCTTGGGGACTGCACGCGGCCTCCGGCGGACGGGCCGTCATCGGGCTGGGCTCGCAGGTCAAGCCGCACATCGAGAAGCGCTTCGGGATGCCCTGGGACCGGCCGGCCGCCCGGATGCGGGAGTACGTGCACGCGGTGCGGGCGATCTGGCACAGCTGGCAGACCGGTGAACGGCTGCGGTTCCGGGGCGAGTTCTACACCCACACGGTGATGACGCCGGTGTTCTCGCCCGACCCGGTCCCCTCCGGGGTGCCCCGGATCCTGCTCGCGGGCGTCGGGCCGCTGATGACCCGCACCGCCGGGGCGGTGGCGGACGGCTTCCTCGCGCACCCGTTCTCCTCCACCGCCTACCTGACCGAGCAGGTACTGCCCGGGCTGGTCGAGGCGCGGGCACGGGCGGAGGCCGAGGGGGCGGAGTGGACCGGGCGGCCGTTCGAGACGGTCGGCAATGTGCTCACCGCCACCGGCCGGACCGAGGAGGAGCTGGCGGCCAACCGGGCGGGGGTGCGCGAGCGGCTGGCCTTCTACGCCTCCACCCCGGCCTACCGCCCGGTGCTGGCGCAGCACGGCTGGGAGGGGTTGCAGGAGGAGCTGCACACCCACTCGGTGCGCGGGCGCTGGGCCGAGATGACGGCGCTGGTCTCCGACGAGGTGTTCGACGCCTTCGCGGTCTCCGGCACGGTCGAGGAGGCCGCCCGGGAGATCCACCGCCGGTACGCGGGGCTGGTCACCCGGCTGTCCGTCAACCTGCCCGAGGACGCGGATCCGGCGCTCGGCCTGGACGTGCTGGCGGCGGTGCGCGCGCTGGGCTGAGCGGAAACGGTCCAGGAACTGCCGTGCAGGGATGGTGATCGGTCGTGAACTGATCAAGATGCGTCACATTCGGGCAAGCCGCCCTCGGTGGTCCGCCCGGGAGGGAGGATCACGCTGAGCAGGCGGACCGTGCCCGGTGGGCAGCGGCCTGTCATGTCTTGGCCATCCGCTCCTGGCCGTCCGCCGACGATCCCGGGGGTGCCCGCGTGTCCGTGTCCGACGATCGCACCGCAGCCGACGACCCGTACGGGCCCTGGGGGCCCGTCGAGGAGGACGAACTCGCCGACCTCGACGAGTTCCTGCGCGTCAGCGCCGAACTCACCGGCTTCGACGTCCCCGAACTCCGCGCCACCGGCATGGCCGACGAGCACCACCGCACCACCCTGGCCCACCGGGTCCGCGACGAGCACGCCCTGGTCCACCTCTGGTACGTCGGCGCCTGGCCCGGCGAGGCCCCGAGCTCCACCCGCGCCCACGACCACGGACTGGTCTGGCGGACCTTCCGGGGCAGCCCGCCCGGCGCCGCCGCCCCCGGGTACGGCAGCTGGGCCGAGGCCCCGTCCGGCAGTGCCGTGCCCAGCAGTGCCCCGTCCAGCAGTGCTCCGTTCGGCGGCGCGTCGTCCGGAGGTGAGCAGCAGTGAGCGCCCACTGGGACGCCGTCGTGGTCGGGGCCGGCTTCGCCGGCAGCCTGGTCGCCCAGCGCCTCGGCGCCCGGGGATGGCGGGTCCTCGTCCTGGAAGCCGGCCGGCCCGCACCGGGCAGCGCCGAGACCTCCGCCGCCCACCGCGCGGCCGGCGGCGGCCCGCCCACCTCGCCCTACCCGCACAACCCCGACGCCCCCTCACCCGACGTCACCGACCTCACCGGCCACCCGGACGGCGGCTACACCGCCGACGGGCACCTGCGCCAGTACGGCCCGCTGCCCTACGCCAGCGGCTACCTGCGCGCCAACGGCGGCACCGGACTGCTCTGGACCGGCCTCACCCCGCGCATGCACCCCGAGGACTTCCGCACCGGCGACCTCGGCCACGGCCGCAGCTGGCCGATCGGCTACCACGACCTGGAACCCCACTACCGCGACGCCGAACAGGAACTCGGCGTCGCCGCCGACGCCGAGGAACAGCGCCGCGCCGTCGGCCTGCCCCTCCCCGCGGGCTACGCCTACCCGATGCGGGCGATCCCGGCCAGCCACCTCGACCGGCAGCTGGCCCGCGCCCTCGACGGCCGGACGGTGCGCGACCCCGCCATGACCGACCCGGCCCGGCTCGCCGTCACCCGCACCCCGCACGCCCGCAACGGCCTGCCCACCCGGCCCGGCACCGGCCACGGCGCGCCCTGCGCCGGGAGCGCGAGCTGCGTCCCCGCCTGCCCGGGCGGCGCCAAGTACACCCCGCTGCGCACCCAGGCCCGCTGGGCGCCCGCCGTCGAACTGCGCACCGAGGCCGTGGTCAGCCGGGTGCTCGCCGACCCGGGGACCGGACGGGCCACCGGGGTCGAGTACCTGGCCGGCGGCACGGCGCACCGGGTGACCGCCGACCTGGTGGTGATCGCCGCGCACGCGATCGAGAACGCCCGGCTGCTGCTGCTGTCCGGCCTGGCCAACCGCAGCGACCAGGTCGGCCGGAACCTGATGGACCACCCCGCGCTGCTCACCTGGGGGCTGATGCCCGGCCAGGTCGGCCCCTACCGGGGGCCCGGCTCCACCAGCGGACTGGAGGCCTTCCGCTTCGGCGGGGCCCGCCGGCACCGGGCGCCGTTCCGGATCGAGATCGGCAACTGGGGCTGGTCCTGGGCCGGCGGCGACCCGGCGACCGAGGCCGCCGCGCTGCTCGCCGCCGGGCTGCGCGGCAAGGAGCTGCGCGAACGCCTCGGCGACCGGCTCGGGCGGCAGTTCTCGCTCCAGTTCGAACTGGAGCAGCCCGCCGACCCGGCCAACCGGGTCACCCTCGACCCGCAGCGGCGCGACCCGCTCGGCCTGCCCGCCCCCGCGATCCACTACGACCTGGACGGCTACGTCCGCGAGGGCATGGCCTCCGCCCGGGCCGTCTCCGACCAGCTCTTCGCCCTGCTGGGCGCCGAGGACCACACCGCCTACCCGGGCGCGGGCTGGCCCGGCCGGCTGGAGCACCGCGGCGCCGTCCACGGCTACCGGGGAGCCGGCCACGCCGGCGGCACCCACCTGATGGGCGATTCCCCCGGCAACTCCGTGGTCGACCAGTGGCAGCGCTGCTGGGACCACCCCAACCTGTACGCCGTCGGCTGCGGCTCGATGCCCTCGCTCGGCACCTCCAACCCCTCGCTCACCATGGTTGCCCTCGCGCTGCGCAGCGCCGAGCGGATGCACCAGGACCTGCTGGAGCTGCGGCGGCCGGCCGCCCTCTCCCCGCCCCGCACGCCCGTACCCCCCTCGTTCTCGGAGCCCTCATGACCGGCCTGCCGCTGCCGCCCGTCCCGGAGCCGTACCACCTGCCCTTCCACTACGGCGCGCTGCACAACATCGGCGTCGACTACCTGGTGGACCCGGAACGGGCCCGCCGGCTGCTCGACAAGCGCCACCCCGGGCTGAGCGCCGCGACCTTCGACGGCGGGGCCTGCGTCTCGCTCAACTACCAGCTGTACTTCGCCCAGTACCCGAACGGCGGCGGCAGCACCGAGGAGCTGGAGATCAACCTGATCGCCCACCCGGTGTTCGCCGAGGACCGCATCCCGGTGGTCAACTACGGCCAGTACGCCCGGGGTTACGACCAGACCAAGCTGCTCGGCATCGCCCGGCTGCACGTGCTGTGCGACAACCCGCTCGCCATCGACGCCGGGCGCCGGCTGTACGCCGAACCCAAGCACCCCGGCTGGTTCGAGACCACCCTGCCCTCCCTCAACGCGGCCGCCGTGCGCGAACGGTGGAGCATCTCCTGCCGCCGGGGCGAACTCGGTCCGGAGGGGCTGCGCCGCCACCAGGAGGAGATCCTCGCCCTGGACGTCGACCTGGTCGGCCTCACCCCCGAGCCGGTGAACAACACCCCGATCACCGGCTACGGCACCGACGACGAGGGCCGACTGCTCGCCGGACCGCTCAACGTCCACCAGCCGTACCGCTACTACGCCCTGGACGACCGCACCGCCGACCGGGTCCGGCTCGACCTCGGCAACCCGGCCGAGGAGGCCGCCCGCGACCTCGCCCAGCTGATCGGCGAGGCCCCGGCGGCCGGCGTCTGGACCTACCAGTCCGCGCCGGTGGCCGCCCACCACCGCGCCTACTACGTCCGGTGACGGCACGCCCCTCTCCGGAGTGAAACCGCGTCGCCGAGGAGGACGGGCCCCGCTAGTCTCGCGTCCGACATGGACGACACCCACGAGATCGACGGGCTGAGCGACTTCGAGGCGCTCGACCACCTGCACGAGCCCGGGGCCTACCTGCGGCTGGCCCGACGGACCGCCCAGCCCGGGGTGCTGCGCGTGCTGGCCCGGTGCGAGTACTCCTTCGTCTGGCACGAGATCGCCCGTAACTCCGCTGCGCCCGTCGATGTGCTGGTCGCCCTCGCACCCCGGCGGCACGACAGTTGGGACGACAACTGCCTGCTGCGGTTGTTAGCCGCCCGCCCAGAGCTCACCGGCGAGGCCCTGGACGGGGTGGTCGAGCTGGTGGCCGAGCGGCTGCGGGAGGGCGAGCGGCCGTACGCCGCGGTGCTGCTGCTGGCCCGGCGGCCGGGTGTGACGGAGGAACGGCTGAGCCGGCTGGGGCACCTGCCCGGTGCCTCCAGCCGGCTCCGCCGGGGGATCAGCCGTGCGCTGGCGGCCCGCCCGCCGGGCTGAGTTCGGCCGCGGGCTGCCCGCCGGTCGCGGCCGGCTCGGGTGCCCGGGCGGCCCAGCGCCCGGCCAGGACGGTGCCGACCACCAGTTGGAGCTGGTGGTAGGCCATCAGCGGCAGCACCATCACCCCCGCCTCCGACCCGAACAGCACGGTGGCCATCGGCAGCCCGTTGGCCAGGCTCTTCTGCGAACCGCACAGCATCGCCGCGATCGCGGCCGGGCGGTCCAGCCCCAGCCCGCGCGCCCCGAGCCCGGTCGCCGCCAGGGTGGCGGCGAGCAGGGCCATCAGCACCACGACCATGCCGAGCAGGGCGAACGGCGTCGCCTGGTGCCAGATGCCCTGGGCCACCGCCGCGCTGAACGCCGTGTAGACGACCAGCAGGATCGAGCCGCGGTCCACCGGGGTCAGCAGCCGTTTGTGACGGGCCACCAGGCCGCCGATCCACGGCCGCAACACCTGCCCCAGCAGGAACGGCGCCAGCAGCTGGAGCCCGATCCGCAGCAGCCCGTCCGCCGACAGCCCGGCGTGCGAGCCGAGCAGTCCGGCGACCAGCAGCGGGGTGAGCACCAGCCCGGCCAGGCTGGAGTACGTCCCCGCGCAGATCGCCGCCGGGACGTCGCCCCCGGCGGCGCCGGTCAGCGCCACCGAGGACTGCACCGTGGACGGTACCAGGCAGAGGAACAGCACCCCGGCCTGCAGCTGTTCGGTCAGCGGAACCGGCGTCAGCAGCGCGGTGGCCAGGCCGAGCAGCGGGAAGAGACCGAAGGTGGCGGCGAGCACCAGGCCGTGCAGTCTCAGGTGGCGCAGCCCGGCCAAGGTCTCCCGGGTGGACAGCCGGGCGCCGTACAGGAAGAACAGCAGGGCCACGGCGAGGTCGCAGGCCGTCGCGGCGAACCGGGCCCCGGCGCCGGAGGCCGGGAACAGCGCGGCCAGGCCCACCGTGCCCGCCAGCGCCAGCAGGTACGGGTCGAACCTGCGCCACCACGGCGGGCGTCGGGCGCGGGCCGTCACGGCCCGGCTCCGCCGCCGACCGGGCTCCTGGTCAGACCCCCGGTCAAGCTTCCGTCCAGGCCTCCGACCAGGGACCCGGCGCCGTCGTGGTCGCTGCCCGCGGAGCCGCCGCCCTGTTGGAGGTTGGCCGTGCGGTCGACCTCCAGCCAGGAGTCGGCGTGCGAGTTGTCGACGACCGTGATCAGGCTGCCGCCCGCGGCGGCCGGGGCCGCGCCGACCGCGAGCAGGGCGCACGCCCCGGTCAGCCCCAGGACGGTGGCCCGCAGCGCGGCGGCCGCCGAGGACGGGGCGGGCCGGCGCGGCCCGGGGCTCAAGCCGTCACGTCCGCGAGCCGCCGGGAGCGCGTGATGTTGCGCTCCAGCAGTTCGGTGGACTCCCGCACGCCGACCGGCTTGGCCAGCTCGGCCTGGGAGGGCAGGCGCCCGTCGGCGCTCTTGAGGCCGGTGAGCGCCTCGTCGATCGCCCGGTGGGCGGCGAACAGGCACGGCGTGCTGTAGATCGCGACATCCACCCCGAGCTCGGTGAGCTCGGTGAGGGACAGCCGGGGGGACTTGCCGCCCGCGATCTGGTTGAACAGCAGGGGCTTGTCGCCGACCTCCTTGCGGATCCGGCGGATCCACTCCTCGCTGCGCACGCCGTCCACCAGGACCACGTCGGCGTCCGTCTCGGCGAGCGCGCGGGCGCGGCGCAGGATGTCCGCCTCCTCGGTGGCGTCGGTGCGGGCGACCACCAGGAGGTCGGTGCGGTCGGCGAGGACGAGTTCGAGCTTCGTCAGGTACTCCTCCAGCGGGAGGACCTGCTTGCCGTCGGCGTGCCCGCAGCGGCGCGGGCGCTTCTGGTCCTCCAGGATCACGCCGGAGGCGCCGATGGCCTCCAGCCGGCGCACCACGTGGCAGGCGACCTCGGGATCGACGTAGCCGTCGTCGATGTCGACCAGCAGGTGGTGCGTGGGGAACGCGCCGCGCAGCCGTTCGACGAAGGCGACCATGTCGGGCCAGGCGATGAAGCCGATGTCCGGCAGGCCGTAGTACGAGGCGGCGAAGCCGAAGCCGGAGACGAACATGCCGTCGTAGTGCTCGGCCGCGATGGAGGCCGAGTACATGTCGTGGACGCCGATCAGGGGCGTGGTGCCCTGGTCCGCGATCGCCGCGCGGAGCCGCTGCCCGGGGCCCGCGGAGGTGGAAGCGTGGAACATGGGTCTCTCCTGACTCGCAAGGATTTTGCCTGAACTTGGCTTTCTCAAGACCAAATCGAGGTGCCATCACTATGCGGTCTTTAAGGGTCCATGGGCAAACCTTTAATAGAGATTCACCCATGTGAGTGAACGAATTTTCGACAATGCGTCAGTCATATGAAGTAAACATTCCGGGTCCGATCTGAGTGCGATACGAGTCCGGGATGACGGCCGGGTGACGGCGGTGCCACGGCCCGCTCAACGGCGCGGAGCGGCGCCGCAACGCGGACCGCCGCCGCAGCGGACGCTGCGACGGCGGTGGTGGCGGAGGTGCTGGTGGGGCTCCGGCGGGCCCCCGGGACGGTGTCCGGGGGCGCGTCGGATCTGTCGGGATCGCGCCGGAGCGGGGCCGGGGCCGGGGCTGCTCCGGTGGGGTCAGGCGCTCGGGGTGGGGCGCACGGCGCGGCGTTCGCGCAGGGTGCGCAGGACCCGGCGGGTGGCGCGGGTGGCGACCGGGGGGAGGAGGTCCAGGGCGATCCGGCGGGAGGCCGAGCGCTGGAGCTGGGCGGGCGTCTTGACCTGGTAGTTGAGGCGGAGGACCTGGTGGCCGGCGATGCTGTCCTCGTCGACGGCGTAGTCCTCGGCCCGCCAGTCGCGGGCCAGCAGGGTCCGGCGGGCGGCGGCGGCGTCCCCCCAGGTGCCGTAGAACTTCATCGGGGTGAGCAGCACCGGCTGGAGTCCGCCGGTGAAGACGGCCTCCCAGACGGCGGCCGAGACGCCCGGGGTGTGCTCCGAGCGGTAGTCGTCCAGCGAGATCAGACCGTCCTCGGCGAGCGCGGCCCGGGCCACCAGGATGTCCCCGCTGACGTGCTCGTACAGGTGCGAGGCGTCGACGTGGACGAAGCGGCAGCTGCCCGCCGGGATCCGGCCGTCGGCCAGCACCGAGGTGGGGGCCTGGACGATCTCGGGCAACTCGGCGTGGAAGGCGAGGTAGTTGGACTCGAAGGCGCTGCGGGTGAGGGTCTTGCGGTAGGACATGGACATCTCGGCGGCGTTCTCCGCGTCGGAGGCCTCGGAGTCGAAGAGGTCGCAGACGGTCAGCCGCTCGCCCGGCCGGAGGTGGTCCCCGAGCAGGACGGCGCTGCGGCCGAGGTAGCTGCCCAGCTCCAGGATGTCCCCGCTGACCCCGGCGGCCGTCTGGGCGGACAGCAGATGGGAGAACGCGGCCCGGTCCAGGCCGAAGAACCAGCCCGGGATGTCGTCCCGCCGGAGCGGGGCGGGGCCGGTGGCTGCGGTCTCTTCACTGGGCACGGCTGCCTCCAGGGGGCGGGCGGGGCGCGGTGGTGGATCACGCCGGCGGAGGGTCGCCGTGGTCGTGAGGCAGGCCATCATAGCCACGCCCGGGCTGCCCCGGGGCGGGTTCGGAGGGCGTGGTTCCGCGCCGGGGCGGGGCCGTTCGACGTGCCGTTCGGGCCGCTGGTCCGCGCCCCTTGGGGCGCCCGGGCGGTTCGGGCGCCACCGGTTCGCGGTGAGGCGCTGTCAGGGGGTCACCGCGGACCGGCGGCGCCCGCGGCGCCCTCCAGCCCGGCGATGGTCTCGGTCAGCCAGGCGCGCTCGGCGGCGCCGGAGGCCCGGGCGACCAGCAGCATGCCGCGCCGGAACGGGTTCGGCTCCCGCTCGGCGGTGACCGGTCGGCCGTCCCCGTCGTAGAAGAAGCTGCTCGGCGCCTCCAGGAAGTCCAGTCGGCGCCGGAGCACGGCGGCCTGCCGGTCCGGGTCGGCCAGGTGGTGGAGGAAGGCGGCGAGGGTGAAGAAGCGGATCTGGTCGGTGATCTCGGCCTGTTCGGGGTCGGCCAGTCGCCGCAGCAGCTCCGCCCGGCCCTCCGGGGAGAGTTCCAGGGTCTGGCGCGGTGCGGCGCCGCTGCCGGGTTCGGTGCGGCGGTGCAGCAGGGCGGCCTTCTCCAGCCGGGTGATCGCGGGGTAGAGCGCGCCGTCGCTGACCGGACGGACGTGACCGGCCAGCCCGGTGATCCGGGACTTGAGTTCGTAGCCGTGCAGGGGCTGGTCGTACAGGAAGCCGAGGATCGCGAGGGTCAGCACGGTCGGAGCCCTTTCGTCGGAGTGCGCCCCATGATGCGCCCCGTACCGCGGATGATGCTACCTCTTGTCGAGGTGCCTCGATTCGATGTATATCCATTCGAGGCAGTCGCCCGCTCCGGTGCGGGTGGCGCGACGATGGGGGAACCCGTGCGTGAACAGTCCGTCCGGCTGGCCTTGTTGGCCGGACCGGTCTACGCGGAACTGCTGTCCGGAGTGGTCGCCACGGTGATCGGGACGCTCTGGGTGGCCGGGCTCGGCGGGGCCGCCGTCGCCGCCGTCACCCTGGCCGGAACCCTGGAGAACCTGCTGCTCGGACTCGTCCTGGTGGTGTCCTCCGGCGTCAGCGTCCGGCTCGCCCGGGCCCTCGGCGCCGGGGACCGGGACGGGGCCGGGCGGATCACCCACGCCGCCTGGCGGCTCTGCGCGCTCGGCACCCTCGCCCTCGCCGCCCCCGGCTTCCTGCTCCGGGACCGGATCGCGGAGGCCTTCCTCGACGGCGAGGCCGCCGTCAGGGCCGCCGAATACCTCACCGTCGCCTTCCCGGCCTTCGGGCTCTTCTTCGCCCAGCGGGTCGCCGACGAACTCTTCAAGGGCGCCGGCGACACCCGCACCCCGATGCGGATCGCGCTGCTCTCCAACGCCCTGCTGCTGGTCCTCGACCCGCTGCTGATCCTCGGCGCCGGCCCGCTGCCCGCCCTCGGCGTGACCGGCGCGGCGCTCGCCCTGACCGTCTCCCGGGCGATCGCCCTCGCCGTCACCCTGCGCCTGCGGCCCCGGGCCGGCGGGCCGGTCCGGGGCGTCGGCCCGGCGGCCGTCGGCATCCTGCGGGCCGGTGCGCCGTTCGGACTGGACTTCACCGCCCGGATGGCCGTCGGCACGGCCCAACTCGCCCTGGTCGCGGGCTTCGGGGTGGCGGCGGTGGCCGGGTACGGCATCGGCTACCGGCTGCTGCTCCTGCTCACCATGGCCTTCTACGCGCTGCGCCAGGCCGCCGCCCTCCGGGCCGCCCACCTCGCCGGGGCCGGCGTGCCCGAGCCGCTGCGCGACCTCCGGAGCGCCACCGCCCGGCTCGCCGTCGGGCTGGGCGCCGCGGCGGCGCTGCTGGCGGCGGGCGCGGCCGGCCCGCTCACCGCGCTGTTCACCGACGACCCGGCGGTGGCCGCCCAGGCCACGGGGTTCCTCCACCTGACGGCCCTCTACCTGCTGCCGTACGCCCCGGCGGTCGCCCTCGGCGGCTACCACCAGGCGACCGGGGCCGGGCGGGCGTTGGTGGTGTCGGCGGTGTGCGGGCTCGGTGGGCAGTTGGGGGCGGCGGTGGTGCTGTCGCACTGGTGGGGGGTGGACGGGGTGTGGGTCGGCCAGGGGGTCGGTGCGGTGGTGCAGTTGGTGCTGTTGGTGGTGCTCACCCGGCGTGGGGACGGTGGCGGAGGGGATCCGGGGCTGGGCGTGGCGCGGGCCCGGGTGGCGGGCCTCCGGGGCAGGTAGGCGGTCCGGTGGTCGGGCGGGGGCCCGGCCACCGGACCCGGGGTGCGGGGTTCGGGACGTCGGGCTCAGGACGTCGGCGTGGTCGCGCTCCGCAGGCGCTCGGCGAAGGTGTGGGCGGCCGCGAGGTCGCGGCTGTCGGGGCGGTGCTTGTTGATCCCGCCGACCAGGCGGAACGGGAGCCAGGTGTCGTGGCCGCGGGCCGTGAAGCCGTCGACGATCCGGAAGCCCTTCACCGCCAGGGCGCGCTCCGTCGGCCGGGTGAAGGGGCGGAAGCCGGGTTCGGGCAGGCCGCTGGTGGCGAACACGAAGGCCCGGCAGGGGTGTTCGGCGGACGGGAGGACGGACGGAACGGTGCTCACGAAGCGCCGTAGGCGCGGGTGGAGGCGGCCGGTGAAGACGCCCGAGCCGAACCCGACCAGGTCGTAGCCGGTGAGATCGGCCGGGTCCAGCTCCTCCGGTGCGACCACCGGCGCGGCCAGCGGCCGGGCGATCGCCTCGGCGATCCGGCGGGTGTTGCCGTGGGACACCGAGACACACACGATGACGGCCTTCATGGTGAGGACGCTCCCTTCGTTCTTCGTCGTGCAGGTACCGGATGGACCGGGCAGCGCGGCGGAACGTGACATCGGGGGTCGTGGCATCGCGGGTCGTGGCATCGCGGGTCGTGCGCCGCCGAGCGGCGCGCGGCCCGGGCCCCGTGCGCCGCTGATCCCCGCGAGCCGTCCCGAGCCGCCGTGCGCCGTTGCGGAACGCGAGTCCCCCGGTACGGCGCACCACGGTGCGCCGCCGGCTCCGGGAACACCGCACGGCACGTCCGAACCACGGGCCCTCCCCTTTCACCCCCGATATCCTCCGTCGCATTTCCGCACAGCCGTCCCGAGCGTCATTGTGGCCACTCTGCGGTGTCGGTGAAAATCTGGTTCCGGCCCGTCGGGATCCGACGGCCACGGTTTCGGCCAACCAATTCACAGGCGTCATCAGGCGTTCCGTCCGTGGTCGGGAGCCACACCAGGGATTTCGTCGGTCCGTTTCCCATGAGAATTGCTTTCCGTTCAATCGGAAGGGGTTGCGAGCGGGTGATCCGCCGTGAAGACTGTTCCGCGTTCGTCTTTCGAACGTTCGGTCCGTCAAGGATTGCGCTGTCTCCCGGGGCCGTTGCGGAGAGGGTTCCGCACGGTGGTCGCGGGGGAGGGGCGCAGGGGGGATTGCGATGCCGGGTGGGGCGACCCTGCGGGGTGCGGGCCGACGGGCCCGCAGGCCGGAGTGTCCGGGGTGCCAGTCCGGTCCCGTCGGCCCGGGCCGGGTATTCGGCCGCGCGGGGCTTTCCGCGTAGCGGGAAAAACGGGTCGTATTCGTGCCGTCCGGCCGCCGCGCGCCGTCGTGGCCCGGAGCGCCCCGTGTGCGCCGTCGTCGCGCCGTGCCGCGCCGGGAGGCGCCTCCATTCCCGTTCGTGTCGGGCCGGTTGCTGCCGGACGGCGTTCGGTCGATCGCGTTGTGCGCGCGGTACTTCGCGCTGCGCTGCGCCGCCGGCCGTGAATCCGGCAGAGCGTTCCTCGGCAATCCGTAATTCCTTCACGGGCGCGCCGTCGCGTCCGCACCCGAGAACCAGTCAACGGGAGCCACCGCCCATGCCGTACCCCGTTTCCGCGCCGGTCCGCGAGCGCGTTCCGCAGCTGCTGCGGCGCGAGTTGCAGCACCGGCTCGACACGCTCGCGCGCCGCCACCGGGTGCCCGGGGCCCAACTGGTCCTGGACACCGGGGCGGAGGTCGTCGCCCTGCACACCGGCGTGGCCGACGCCGCCACCGGCGCGCCGCTCACCGGGGACACCGCCGTACCGGTCGGGTCGCTCACCAAGCCGTACACCGCGGCCCTGGTGGTGCTGCTCGCCGACGACGGGGACCTCGACCTCGACGACCGGGTCGCCGCGCACCTCCCCGAGTTCCGCCCGCTCCGCGAGGTGACGATCCGTCAACTCCTCGGCCACACCGGCGGACTGCCCACCGGGCCGGACTCCGACACGGCCGCCCGGAGCACCGCGGCGCACTACCTGGCCGAGGTCTGCACCGCCCGGGACGCGCTGTTCCCGCCCGGGACGGGCTTCTCCTACTCCAACGCCGGCTACGTCGCCGCCGGGCGCCTGGTGGAGACGGTGACCGGGATGCCCTGGCCGGAGGCCGTCGCGACCCTGCTGCTGGAACCGCTGGACACCGTGCCCGCCTTCCTCGGTCCGCTGCCGGCCGGCCCGGCCGCGGCGGGGCGCCCGCTCGCCGCCGGGCACGCCTTCAACGCCGCGACCGGCCGGGTCCGGCCGGTCCGGCAGAACCTGGCCCCGGTGGAGGCGCCCGCCGGGGCGCTGCTGCTGAGCGCCGCCGACCTGGCCGCCTTCGGCGCCGCCGCGATCGGCCGGGCCAAGGCACTGCCCGCGGACGTCGCCGACGAACTGCGCCGCCCCCAGCCCGGGGCCCGCCCGGGCGCGCTCGCGGACGGCTGGGGCGCGGGCCTGGCGCTCTACCGGCAGGACGGGCGGCTCTGGTGCGGCCACGACGGCAACGCCATGGGCACCTCCTGCCACCTGCGGGCCGAACCGGACGGCGGGACGGTGGTCGCCTTCACCGGCAACGCGGGCAGCGCCACCGCACTCTGGCGGGAACTCGCGGCAGAAATGGCCGAGTTGACCGGAATCGCGGTGCCCGCCGCGATCGCCCCGGTGGCCGCGGGGGAGCAGGAGCCCCGGGGTGTCCCGGCCGAACTGCCGGAGTGCGCGGGCGACTACCGCAACGGCGGGATCCGGTACCGCGTCGAGGCGGCGCACGACGGAGGGCTCACCCTCTCCGTGGACGGCGACCTGCCGCTCCCGCTGCGCTGCTACGCCGACCTGCGCTACGACCTGATCGCGCCCGACACCGGCCGGCCCGAGCCGGGCGGGTGGTTCCACCGCGACCCGGCCACCGGGGTGGTCGACCTGGTGCAGGTGTCCGGGCGCACCGCGCGGCGGACCGGGCCCGCCTGAGCCGCCGCAGGCGGCGCCTGCCGTCGCACCGCCGCCGTACCACCGTCGTACCGCCGTGCACCCCCACGCTCGTGCACTGCCGCCACACCGTTCCCGCAGCACCGAGGGCCGGCCTCCGCCCGGGTGCCCGCGCAGCCTCCTCCCCGTCCGGAAGGACCTCCCGCCATGGCCGAGTGGCCCGCCCAGCCCGTGCGTCCGTCCGCTCCGCCGTCGGCCCGCGACACCGCCGGGGCGCCGGACGGCGTCACCGACCCGCGCCCGGCGGGCCGTACCCTCGACGGGCTGTTCGCCGCCCGGGTGGCCGAGGCGCCGCACGCCCCGGCGCTGACCGACGGCTCGCGCACCTGGAGCTACCGGGAGCTGTCCGACCGGGTCGACCGGCTGGCCCGCGCGCTGAGACGGCGCGGCGCGGGCACGGACCGCACGGTGGCGCTGGTCCTGCCGCGCTCGATGGAACTGGTCGCCGCCGAGCTGGCCGTCGCCCGCTCCGGCGCCGCCTTCCTGCCGGTGGACCCGGACTACCCGGCCGAGCGGCGGGCGCTGATGCTCGCCGACGCCGCGCCCGCCGTGGTGCTGGACGACCCGGACCGGGTCGCCGCGGCGCTGGAGGCGGAAACAGAAGGAGCCGTGGAAGCCGAAGCCGGAGCCGCAGCCGCCGGGCC
Organism: Kitasatospora sp. NPDC059160; assembly: GCF_042755465.1. Classification (NCBI taxonomy): domain Bacteria; kingdom Bacillati; phylum Actinomycetota; class Actinomycetes; order Kitasatosporales; family Streptomycetaceae; genus Kitasatospora; species Kitasatospora sp. NPDC059160. The sequence continues at coordinate 27,937 of NZ_JBHZCN010000019.1, forward strand.
CGGCACCGACCACGCGGCGTACGTCATCTACACCTCGGGCTCCACCGGGACCCCCAAGGGCGTGGTGGTCACCCACCGGGGCATCGCCGGGTTCACCGCCGCGGCCGTCGAGCGCTACGCGGTGCGCCCCGGCGACCGGGTGCTGCAGTTCTCCTCGCCCAGCTTCGACGCCTCCGTGCTGGAACTGTTCATCTCCGTCCTGGCCGGTGCCACCCTGGTCGTCCCGCCGGACGGCCCCTGGCTGGGCGCGGAGCTCGCCGCCGTGCTGGACGAGCACCGGATCACCCACGCGCTCGTCCCGCCCGCCGCGCTGGCCACCGTGCCCGCCGGGGCCGGGCGCCACCTGCGCACCCTGATCGTCGGCGCCGAGGCCTGCCCCGCCGAGCTGGTCGACCGCTGGGCACCCGGCCGCCGCATGATCAACTCCTACGGCCCGACCGAGGCCACCATCGTCGCCACCTGGACCGGACCGCTCGCCGCCGGCAGCGGCACCCCGAGTATCGGCGCGGCGCTGCCGCACGCCCGGGCGTACGTGCTCGACGGACGGATGCGCCCCCGGCCGGCCGGCACCGACGGCGAGCTGTACCTCGGCGGCGAGGGCGTGGCCCGCGGCTACCTGGGCCGCCCCGGCCTGACCGCCGCGCGTTTCCTGCCCGACCCCTTCGGGTCGCCCGGCGCCCGGCTCTACCGCACCGGCGACCGCGCCCGGTGGACCGCCGACGGACAGCTGGAGTTCCTCGGCCGGCTCGACCGGCAGGTGAAGGTCCGCGGCTTCCGGATCGAACCGGGCGAGATCGAGGCCGCGCTGCGCGCCCACCCGGCCGTCGACCAGGCCGTCGTGGTGGTCCGGGAGGACGAGCCGGGCCGGACCCGGCTGGTCGGCTACGCCACCCCCGCCGACCCGCAGCACGCCCCCGACCCGGCCGGCCTGCGGTCCGCCCTGGCCGCGGCCCTGCCGGCCCACCTGGTGCCCTCCGCCGTGGTCGTCCTGCCCGCCCTGCCGCTCACCCCGCAGCTCAAGGTCGACCAGCGCGCCCTGCCCGCCCCCGCCCGCCCCGACACCGCCGAACCGCTCGCCCCGCGCACCGGCCGGGAACGCGCCCTCGCCGCCATCTGGGCGGAGGCCCTCGGCCTCGACGCGGTCGGCGTCGGCGAGGACTTCTTCGAGCTGGGCGGCGACTCGATCCTCGCCGCCCGCACCCTGGCCCGGATCGCCGAGCGGCTCGGCGCCCGGCTCACCCTCCGGGACGTCTTCACCGCCCGCACCGTCGCCGCCCTGGCCCCGCTGCTGGACGACCGGCCGGCGGACGCGGCGCCGGAGCCGATCCCGCCCGCCCCGCGCGGCGGTCCGCTGCCCGCCTCCAGCGCCCAGCGCCGGCTCTGGTTCCTCGACGACCTCGACGCCGGCGGCACCGAGTACAACACCGGCGCGGCGCTGCGGCTGCGCGGGGCGCCCGACGTCGAGGCGCTGCGCCGCGCCCTGCACCGGCTGGCCGGCCGCCACGACGCGCTGCGCACCACCTTCGCCACCCTCGACGGCCGGCTCGTCCAGCACGTCGCCGGGACGGCCGAACTGCCGCTGCGCACCGCCGACCTGGCCGCGCTGCCCGCCGAGGAGCGCACGGCGGCCGCCGAACGGCTGCTGACCGAGGAGCTCGGCCGCCCGTACGACCTGGCGCAGGGGCCGCTCACCCGGGCGCTGCTGGTCCGGCTCGCCGCGGAGGACCACCTGCTGCTGCTCGGCCAGCACCACATCGTCACCGACGGCCGCTCGGTCGCCGTGCTCACCCGCGACCTCGCCGCGCTCTACCGGGCCGAGGCCACCGGCGCACCGGACGGGCTGCCCGAACCCGCCCTCCAGTACCCCGACTTCGCGCACTGGGAGCAGCACCGCCGGGGCACGGACCCAACCGCCGACCTCGCCCACTGGAAGCGCTGCCTGGCGGACCTCCAGCCGCTCCAACTGCCCACCGACCGGCCCCGGCCCGCGCTGCGCGGCACCGCCGGGGCGGCGCACCGCCACCATCTCCCGGCCGAACTGGTGGCCCGGCTGCGGAACCTCGCGACGGGTCGCGGCACCACCCTGTTCACCCTGTTCGCCGGGGCGTCCGCGCTGCTGTTCTCGCGCTACTCCGGCCAACGGGACGTCGCCTTCGGCACCGTCACCACCGGGCGCGACCGGCGGGAGCTGGAGGACGTCACCGGCTTCTTCGTCAACACCGTGGTGCTGCGCGCCGACGTGGACGGCAAGGCCACCGTCGACCGGTACGTGGAGGACCTGCGCGCCGTGCTGCTGGACGCCTTCGCGCACGCCGCCGCGCCGTTCGACCGGGTGGTCGAGGAACTCGCCCCGCCCCGGGACCCGAGCCGGACCCCGCTGGTGCAGGTGCTGGTCGTCCAGCAGAGCCCCACCGCCCCGGCCACCGCCGGCGGCCTGCGCTTCGCCGACCACCCGCTGCCCCGCCCGGCCGCCCGGTTCGACCTGGTGCTGGAGTTCACCCCCGACGGGGCCGGCGGCTGCACGCTGACCGTCGAGTACAGCACCGACCTGTACGACGGGCGCACGGTGGCCCGGATGAGCCGGCACCTGCACCGCCTGCTGGCCGGCATGGCGGACGGTCCGCAGCGTGTCCTCGACGAACTGCCCATGCTCTCCGAGGAGGAGCAGCGCACCCTGCTCGACTCCTGGAACCCGCCGGCCACCGGCCGGACCGGGGCGCCGGGCGCCGTCCTGCCCGCCCTGTTCGAGGCGAGGGCCGCCGAGGCCCCCGGGCGGACCGCCGTGGTGCACGGACCGGTGCGGCTGGACTACGCGGAGGTGAACCGGCGCGCCAACCGGCTCGCCCGGCTGCTGGTCTCCCGGGGCGCGGGCCCGGAGCGGCTGGTCGCGCTCTGCCTGCCGCGCTCGGCGGAACTTCCGGCGGCGGTGTGGGCGGTGCTGAAATCCGGTGCGGCGTACCTGCCGGTGGACCCGGCGTACCCGGCCGAGCGGATCCGGCTGCTGCTGGCGGACGCCCGGCCCGCGCTGGTCCTCGCCACCCGGGAGACGGCGGCCGCGCTGCCCGGGGGGTGCCCGGTGCTGCTGCTGGAGGACTGCGCCGCTGCTCCCGGTGCCGACGCCTCAGGGGTTGACGCCGACCTGACCGACGCCGACCGGCTCGGCCCGCTGCTGCCGGACCACCCCGCGTACGTCATCCACACCTCCGGCTCGACCGGCCGCCCCAAGGGCGTCGTGGTCACCCACCGCAGCGTCGCCGCGCTCGCGGACTGGGCGGCGGAGCGGTTCGGGGCCGACGGGCTGGCGCACGTGGTCGCCGCGACCTCGCTCAGCTTCGACGTCTCGGTCTTCGAACTGCTCTGCCCGCTGCTGGTGGGCGGGTCCGTCGAGGTGGTCGCGGACCTCACCGTCCTCGCCGAGGCCGGAGCCGAGGCCGAGGCCGACGCCGGGGGCCCGCGCTCGGTCGGCCTGCTCAGCGGCGTGCCCTCGGCGCTCTCCCGGCTGATCGCCGGGGGCACCGCCCCGGTCGCCCCGGACACCGTGGTGCTGGCCGGCGAGGCGCTCTCCGCCCGCGCGGTGCGCGACCTGCGGCGGGCCCTGCCCGGCAGCGCCGTCGCCAACCTCTACGGCCCCACCGAGGCCACCGTCTACGCCACCGCCTGGTTCGCCGGTGACCGGCTGCCGGACCGGGCGCCGCCGATCGGCCGCCCGCTGGGACTGACCAGGGCGTACGTCCTGGACGCCGGGCTGCGCCCGCAACCCCCGGGAGTGGTCGGCGAGTTGTACCTCGGCGGGGGCGGCCTGGCCCGCGGCTACCTGGGGCGCGGCGGGCTGACCGCGGCCCGCTTCGTGGCCGACCCGTACGGCGGGCCCGGGACGCGGATGTACCGCACCGGGGACCTGGTGCGGTGGAACGCCGACGGGGACCTGGAGTACCTCGGCCGGATCGACCAGCAGGTCAAGGTCCGCGGCTTCCGGATCGAACTGGGCGAGGTGGAGGAGGCGCTGCGGCGCTGCCCCGGCGTGGTCGAGGCGGCCGCCGCCGTCGCGGAGAGCGGCGGCCACCGGCGCCTGGTCGGCTACGTGGTGCCGGGCCCGGCGGGCGGGGTGGAGCCCGAGGCGGTGCGGCGCGCGCTCGCGCTGACCCTGCCGGACCACCTGGTGCCCGCGGTCGTCGTCCTGCTGCCCGCCCTGCCGCTCAACCCCAACGGGAAGCTCGACCGCGGCCGGCTGCCCGACCCGGGGCCGCTCGCCCGGACCGTCCGCCACGTCGCCCCCCGCACCCCCGCCGAGCAGGCGCTCGCCGCCATCTGGACGGATGTGCTGCGGCTGGAGCGGGTCGGCGCGGACGACAACTTCTTCGACCTCGGCGGCGACTCCATCCTCGGCATCCAGGTGGTCGCCCGGGCCCGGCAGGAGGGCCTGCCGCTGACCTCCCGGGACCTCTACCGGCACCAGACCGTCGCCGCGCTGGCCCGCTGCGCGGACGCGGCCGAACGGCCCGCCGCCGTCGCCCCGGTGGCCGCCACCGGGACGGCGGTGCCGACCCCGATCCAGCGCTGGTGGCTGGAACGTTCCGCCGGACGGGCCGGGCACTTCAACCAGGCGCTGTCACTGCTGCTGCCCGCGGAGGTGGATCCGGCGGCGCTGGAGGAGGCGCTGAACGACCTGGTCGCGCACCACGACGCCCTGCGGTCCTCGTTCGTGACGGCCGGTGGGGCGGAGGCCGCGCACTGGCGGGTCGAGGAGCGCACGCCCCGGCTGCGGCTGGGCCGGCACACCGGGCCCGACGGTGACACCCCCCACTTCGGACCTTTCGCGCTGCACGGCGCCGGACACCGCCCGCTGCTGCGCGCCGTACTGCACGACCGGGGCGCCGGGCGGCCGCCCGTGCTGCACCTCGCCGTCCACCACCTGGTGGTCGACGGGGTGTCCTGGCGGGTGCTGCTGGAGGACCTCGACACCGCCTACCGGGCCCGCCGCGCGGGCCGGGACGGCGCGGCCGCCCTGCCGCCGAAGTCCACCCCGCTGCGGCAGTGGGCCGAGCGGCTGGCCGGGTTCGCCGCCGCAGGAGGCTTCGAGGACGAGACGGAGTACTGGGCGCACGCCTTCCCCTCGCCGTCCGCGGACGGCCAGGACCCCGAGCCCTTCCCGGCCGAGGACCGGACGGCCCCCGACGACTACGCCTCGGCCCGCTCGGTGACCGTACGGCTCGACCCCGCCGCCACCGCCGCCCTGCTGCGCACCCTGCCCGAGACCTACCGCACCCGGGCCAACGACGTGCTGCTGTCCGCCCTCGGGCGGGCGCTGCGCGGGGCGGGCGGGCCGACGCAGGTGCTGGTGGACGTGGAGGGGCACGGGCGCGAGGAGCTCTTCGCCGAGCTCGAACTCGGCCGGACCGTCGGCTGGTTCACCACTCGGCACCCGGTCGCGCTGGCCGTGCCGTCCGAGGCCGGCTGGGACGCCGTGCTCAAGCAGGTCAAGGAGCAGCTGCGGGCCGTCCCCCGGCGCGGGCTCGGCTTCGACGCCCTGCGCCACCTGGGCCGCCCCGGCACGGCCCCGGCCGCGCCCACCGCCCGGATCAGCTTCAACTACCTGGGCCGGATGGACGTTTCGGGCGGAGGTGGCAGCGGTGACGACCGTGCGGACGACGGGGCCGGGCTGCTGCGCGGCACCTTCCGCCCGCTGGAGCTGGACGCCGACCCGGGGGTCGAGCGCCCGCACCCCCTGGAGATCGTCGGCCGACTCGTCGACGAGGCGCTGGAGTTCACCTTCCACTACGCCGAACCCCGGCACCGGCGGGCCACCGTCGAGGCGCTCGCCCGGCGCTACGCCGAGGAGCTCGCCGACCTCGCCCGCTTCGCGGTCAGCCCCGGCGCCGCCGGGCGGACCCCGTCCGACTTCCCGCTGGCCCGGCTCGACCAGGCGGCCGTGGACCGGATCATCGGCGAGGACCCGGGCGCGGTCGCGGACGTCCTCCCGCTGACGCCCACCCAGGCCGGCATGCTCTTCCACGACCTCGCGGACGACGGCGGCGGCGCCTACTTCCAGCAGCTGGACTTCGTCCTGGACGGCGTGCCCGACCCCGGCCGGCTGGCCGCGGCCTGGCAGTGGGTCTCCGACCGGACCGAGGTGCTGCGCGCCCGGGTCCGCTGGCAGGACGTCCCCGAGCCGCTGCTGGTGGTGCACCGCCGGGCGGAGCTGCCGGTCACCGAACTGGACTGGCGCGAGGTCCCCGAGCCCGAGCGCGCCACGCGGCTGGCCGACCTGCTGGACCGCGACCGGGCCCGCGGCCTCGACCTCGACCGGGCCCCGCTCCAGCGGCTGGCGCTGATCCGGCTCGGTGAGGACCGGGTGCGGGTGCTGTGGTCCTTCCACCACCTGGTGCTGGACGGCTGGAGCCTGTTCCAGGTGCTCACGGACGTCTTCGCGGCCCACGCCGCCCTGGCCCGGTCCGGCCCGGAGGGAGGCGCACCGTCCGGCACCGTCCCGCCTGGCACCGTCCCGCCCGGCACCGTCCCCGACCGCCGCCCCTACCGTGACTACCTCGCCTGGCTGGCCGGGCGCGACACCGCCGAGGCGGAGCGGCACTGGCGCACCCGGCTGGCCGGGGTCACCGAGCCGACCCCGCTGCCCTACGACCGCGAGCCGCGCGGCAGCCACCGCGCCGAGTCCAGCCGGGCCCTGCCGTTCACCCTGCCCGCCGCCGCGACCCGGGCCCTGGAGGAGCTGGCCCGCGGCGCCGGCCTGACCCTGAACACCCTGGTCCAGGGCGCCTGGGCGATCCTGCTCGGCCGCGGCGCGCACCGCGGCGACGTGCTGTTCGGCACCACCTCCTCGGGCCGCCCGCCCGAGCTGCCCGGGGTGGAGTCGATGACCGGGCTGTTCATCACCACCCTGCCCACCCGGACCGCGGTGCCCGCCGACGGCACCCTGCTGGACTGGCTGCGCGGGCTCCAACGGGAGCAGAGCGAGGACCGCCGGCACGGCTTCCTGCCGCTCACCCGGCTCCGGGAGGCCACCGGACTCCCCGAGCAGGCCGCCCTGTTCGACAGCATCGTGGTCTTCGAGAACTACCCGGTCGACGACGGTGCGGCGGCCGCCCACGGCCTGCGGCTGCGCGAGCTGGACGGGATCGAGACCACCAACTACCCGCTCGCCCTGCTGGCCCACCCGGGGCCGGAGCTGTCCCTGCGGCTGTGCTACGACCCGCGGCTGTTCGACCCCGGCACGATCCGGCGCACCGCCCGGCAGCTCACCGCCCTGCTGACCGCGCTGCCCGAGGGCGCCGACCGCCCGCCCGCGCGGATCCCGCTGCTGTCCGCGGGGGAGCGCCGGAAGGTCCTGGTCGACTGGAACGCCACCGCGGTCGAGCGGCCGGAGCGGGACGTCGCCGAGCTGTTCGCCGAGCAGGTGCGGCGGTCGCCCGGGGCGGTCGCCCTGGAAGCGGGCGAGGAGCGCCTGAGCTACCGCGAACTCGACGCCCGCGCGGCCGCCCTGGCCGCCCGGCTGGCGGCGCTCGGGGTCGGCCCGGAGCGCCCGGTCGGGGTCCTGATGGATCGTTCCGTCGCCCTGGTCGTCGCCCAGCTGGCGCTGGTCCGCACCGGCGGGGTGTACGTCCCGCTGGACGGCCGGGCCCCGCGCGAGCGGCTGCACGGGATGCTCACCGCCGCCGGTGCCGACCTGCTGCTCACCGACGCCGACCGGGCCGGCACCGCGGCCGGACTGCGCCCGGACGAGCGGGTGCTGCTGGTCGACGGCGGCCCCGCCGGCCCGGAGCCGGAGCGCTTCGAGCCGACGCCCGTCCACCCCGACCACCTCCAGTACCTGATGTTCACCTCCGGCTCCACCGGCACCCCCAAGGGCGTCGCCGTGCGCCGCCGGGACGTCGCCGCGCTCGCCCTGGACGGCGCCTTCGCCGGGCACGACCGGGTGCTGGTGCACTCCCCGCACGCCTTCGACGCCTCCACCTACGAGCTGTGGGTGCCGCTGCTGCGCGGCGGCACCGCCGTCCTGGCCCCGCCCGGGGACGTGGACGCCGCCGTGGTCCGCCGCGCCGTCACCGAACAGGGCGTGCGCTGCCTGTTCCTGACCATCGGCCTGTTCCGGGTGCTCGCCCAGGAGGACCCGGGCTGCCTGCGCGGCGCCCGCGAGGTGTGGACCGGCGGCGAGGCGGTGCCGGGCGCCGTGGTGCGCCGGGTGCTGGAGGCCTGCCCCGGACTCACCGTGGTCGACGTCTACGGCCCGACCGAGACCACCACCTTCGCCACCCGCCGGGCCTTCCGCACCGGCGACCCGCTGCCCGCCGTGCTGCCGATCGGCCGCCCGCTGGACAACACCCGGGCGTACGTCCTGGACGGCGCGCTCCAGCCACAACCCCCGGGCACCACCGGCGAGTTGTACCTGGCCGGGGCCGGCCTCGCCCGGGGCTACACCGGGCGGCCGGGGGAGACCGCCGCCCGCTACCTCGCCGACCCGTACGGCCCGCCCGGCGGCCGGATGTACCGCACCGGGGACACCGTGCGCTGGAGCGAGGACGGCGACCTGGAGTTCGTCGGCCGCGCGGACGACCAGATCAAGATCCGCGGGTTCCGGATCGAACCCGCCGAGATCGAGGCCCGGCTGACCGCCCACCCGGCCGTCGCCGAGGCCGTGGTCGGCCTGCACCAGGACGGCAGCGGGCGCAAGCGGCTGGTCGCCCACCTGGTGCTCACCGAGAGCGCCGAGAGCGCCGAGAGCGCCGAGCATGCCGATACCGCCGATACCGCCGCGAACGCCGAACCCCCCACCGCCGCCGCCCTGCGCGCCCACCTGGCCGCCGAGCTGCCCGACTACATGCTGCCCACCGCCTTCGTCACGGTCCCCGCACTCCCGCTGACCGCCAACGGCAAGGTCGACCGCCGCCGGCTGCCCGCCCCCGACCGCGCCCCGGCCGGCGGCGCCGCCCACCGCGCCCCGCGCACCGACGCCGAACGCGCCCTGGCCGGGATCTGGGCGGAGCTGCTCGGGGTCGAGCGGGTCGGCCTCGACGACGACTTCTTCCTGCTCGGCGGCGACTCCATCCTCAGCATCCAGGTGGTCTCCCGCGCCCGCGCCGCCGGCCTCGCGCTCTCCCCGCGCGACCTCTTCCGGCACCCCACCGTCGCCGCGCTGGCCGCGGCCGCCGGCACCACCGTGACCGTGGTCGGCACCGAACCGGTCGGCGGCGAGGTCGGCCTGACCCCCATCCAGCACTGGTTCCTCGACGCCGCCCCGGCCGAGGCCCACCACTTCAACCAGTCCGTGGTGGTGGAGACGCCCGGCACGGTCGACCAGGACGCCCTGCGCCGTGCCCTGGCCGCCCTCCGGGCGCACCACGACGCCCTGCGCTGCCGCTTCACCCCCGGCCCGGACGGCACCTGGCAGCAGCACTGCGAACCCGCCGACACCACCGCCCCCGAGCTGCTGACGGTCCACCACCGGGACGAGGAGGCGGCCGTGACCGCGGCCGCCCAGGCCGGCTTCCGGCTGGACACCGGCCCGCTGCTCACCGCCCGGCTGTTCCGGCCCGGCACCGCCGGCCCGGCCCGGCTGCTGCTCGTCGTCCACCACCTGGTGGTCGACGGCGTCTCCTGGCGGGTGCTGCTGGAGGACCTGGAGACCGCCTACCGGCAGGCCGTCGAGGGCCGCCCGCTGCGGCTGCCCGCCCGCACCACCTCCGTCCGGGAGTGGGCCCGCCTGCTGCGCGCCCGCGCCGAGTCCGGCGGCTTCGCCGGGCAGCGCGCCCACTGGGCCGAGGCCGCCCGGGCGTGCGCCGCCCCGCTGCCGGTGGACGGCGAGGGCGCCGACACCGCCGCCGAACTGCGCTCGGTGACCGTCCGGTTGGACCGCGAACGCACCGACCGGCTGCTGCGCCAGGTGCCCGCCGTCTACCGCACCCGGATCGACGACGTGCTGCTCACCGCGCTCGGCCGGGTGCTGGCGGACTGGACCGGGCGGCGCACGGTGGCGATCGGCCTGGAGGGCCACGGCCGGGAGGACGGCCTGTTCGAGGGCGTCGACCTGTCCCGTACGGTCGGCTGGTTCACCTCGCTGTACCCCGTCGCCCTGGACGTCCCCGACGCCCCCGGCGGGGACTGGGGCGCCGCGCTCAAGTCCGTCAAGGAGCAGCTGCGCGCGGTGCCGGACCACGGCCTCGGCTACGGCGCGCTGCGCCACCTGGCGCCCGACGGCGGACTCGCCGACGCCCCCGCGCCCGGCATCAGCTTCAACTACCTCGGCCGCTTCGACTGGTCCGCCGAGGGCGCCGCCCTGGTGCGCGCCGTCCCCGGAGGCCTGGGCGGTTCGGAGGCGCCCGGCACCGAGCGGCCCCACCTGCTGGACGTGGTCGCCCGGGTCGAGGGCGAGGAGCTGGAGATCGCCTGGTACTACGGCGCCGGCCGGCACCGCGCGGACACCGTCACCGCCCTCGCCGAGGCGATGCTGCGCGCGCTGGAGGGGATCCTCGCGCACTGCGCCGCACCGGGCGCCGGCGGGCGCACCCCCGCCGACTTCCCGCTGGCCCGGCTGGACCAGGCGGCGGTGGACCGGATCGTCGGGGACGGGCGCGAGGTCGCCGACGTCCTCCCGCTGACGCCGATGCAGGCGGGCATGCTGTTCCACAGCCTGCTGGAGCCGGCCGGGCGCACCTACGTCAACCAGGTGCAGCTGGTGCTCACCGGGGTCACCGACCCGGGGGCGCTCGCCGAGGCCTGGCAGCGGACCGCGGACGCCAACCCGGTGCTGCGCACCCGGCTCAGCTGGCAGGACACCGCCGAGCCGGTCCAGGTCGTGCGGCGCCGGGCGGCCCTGCCGATCGCCCACCACGACTGGTCGGACCGGCCCGCCGAGCGGGTCGCCCGGGACACCGCCCGGCTGCTCGCCGCCGACCGGGAGGCCGGGATCGACCTGGCCACCGGGCCGCTGCTGCGGCTCTCCCTGGTCCGGCTGGGCGCCGACCGGGTGCGGGTGGTGTGGACCTTCCACCACGTGCTGCTCGACGGCTGGAGCGCGGCCCAGGTCTTCGACGAGGTCTGCGAGCGCTACGCCGCGCTGACCGAGGGCCGGCCGCCGCAGCTCGTCGAACGCGCCCCCTTCGCCGACCACCTGCGCTGGCTCGCCGCCCAGGACGGGGCGCGGGCCGAACGGTACTGGCGCGACACCCTGGCCGGCTTCCCCGCGCCCACCGAACTGCCCCGGGACCGGCGCCCCGCCGGGGCCCACCGGGCCAGCTCCGGTGCCAAGGTGCGGATCGGCCTCGGCGCCGAACTCTCCGAGCGGCTGCGCGACACCGCCCGGCAGGCCGGGCTGACCGTCAACACCGTCCTCCAGGGCGCCTGGGCGCTGCTGCTCTCCCGCTACGGCGGCGGGGACGACGTGGTGTTCGGCACCGTCGTCTCCGGGCGGCCCGCCGAACTCCCCGGCGTCACCTCGATGGTGGGGCTGTTCATCAACGCGCTGCCGACCCGGGCGCGGATCGACGAGCGCCGCCCGCTGCGGGAGTGGCTGCACGCGCTGCAGGGCGCCCAGTCGGAGGCCCGCCGGTACGACTCCGTCTCGCTGGCCCAGCTCCAGAACTGGAGCGAACTGCCCGGCGGGACGGCCCTGTTCGAGAGCATCGTGGTCTTCGAGAACTACCCCTTCGACGCCGGTGCGCTGAGCCGGCACGGCCTGGCGGTGGAGACCGAGAGCGTCCAGGAGCCGACCAGCTACCCGCTCAGCGTGGTGGTCGCCCCCGGCGATTCGGTCGTGATCGACCTCGACCACGACCCGGCCGCCTTCGACACCGCGACCGTCGAGGGCCTCGGGGCGAGCCTGCGCACGCTGCTGGCCGGGTTGGCGGCGGGCCTCGACCGGACCGCCGCCGAACTGCCGCTGCTGGCACCGGAGTCGGGTCGCGAGCTGGTCCGACGCCTCGGCGGCGCGGTGGTCGAGCCACCGGAGCGCACCCTGCCCGAGGCCTTCGCCCGGCAGGCCGCCCGCACCCCCGACGCCCCGGCCGTCCGCTCCGGCGGCACCGTGCTGAGCTACCGGGAGCTGGACGAGCGCTCCAACCGGCTGGCCCGGCTGCTGATCGCGGCCGGGGCCGGCCCCGAGCGCTTCGTCGCGCTCGCGCTGCCCCGCACCGCGGAGCTGGTGGTGGCCCTGCTGGCGGTGCTCAAGAGCGGCGCCGGCTACCTCCCGGTCGACCCCGGGTACCCGGCCGAGCGGATCGCGTACCTGTTCGAGGACGTCCGGCCCGAGGCCGTGATCACCGACTCCGGCGCCGGGCGGCGCCTCCCCGCGGGCGGGTTCACCCGGATCCTGCTCGACGACCCGGACTGCGCCGCCCGGCTCGCCGCCGCGCCCGCCGAGGCGCTGGACGTGCAGGAACGATCCGCCCCGCTGCTGCCCGGGCACCCGGCCTACGTCATCCACACCTCCGGCTCCACCGGCCGCCCCAAGGGCGTGGTGGTCGCCCAGGCCTCCGTGCTGGCCCTGACCGACTGGGCGGCAAGGGAGTTCACCGGCCGCGGCCTGGACCACGTGCTGGCCGCCACCTCGCTCAACTTCGACGTCTCGGTGTTCGAGATCTTCTCGCCGCTGCTCGCCGGCGGCTGCGTGGAGCTCGTCCGGGACCTCCTCGCCCTCACCGAGGGCTCCGGGCCCCGGCGGGCCGGGCTGGTCAGCGCGGTGCCCTCCGCCCTCGGCGGACTGCTGGCCGGGAACGCCGTCCGCCTCACCGCCGACACCGTGGTGCTGGCCGGCGAGGCGCTGCCCGCCCGCACCGTACGTCTGGTCCGGGAGGCCGTCCCCGGCTGCCGGGTCCTCAACGTCTACGGCCCCACCGAGGCCACCGTCTACGCCACCGCCGCCGTCTGCGACCCCGCCGACCCGGCCGACCCCGCTCGTCCCGCCGATCCCGCTGGCCCTGCCGACCCCGACCGCGACCCGCCGATCGGCCGCCCGGCCGGCGGCGCCCGGGCCTACGTGCTGGACGGGCGGCTGCGCCCGGTGCCGGTCGGCGCCCCCGGGGAGCTGTACCTGGCCGGCACCGGCGTGGCCCGCGGCTACCTGCGCCGCCCCGGCCTCACCGCCGCCCGCTTCCTGCCCGACCCCTTCGGCCCGGCCGGCGCCCGGATGTACCGCACCGGCGACCTGGTGCGCTGGGGCGCCGACGGCCGACTGCGCTACCTCGGCCGCGCCGACGACCAGGTCAAGGTGCGCGGCTTCCGGATCGAACTCGGCGAGCTGGAAGCCGCGTTGGCCCGCCACCCGGAGGTGGCGGCGGCCGCCGCCCGGGTGGTCGAACAGGACGGCCACAAGCGGCTGGTCGGCTACGCCGTCCCCCGCGACGGCCGGCTGCCCGACCCCGTCGAGTGGCGGGACTTCCTCGGCCGGAGCCTGCCCGACCACCTGGTGCCCGCCCTCGTGGTGCCGCTGGAGCGGCTGCCGCTCGGCGCCACCGGCAAACTGGACCGGCGCGCCCTGCCCGTACCGCAGTGGCACACCCCGGCCGACGCCGCCGCGCGGCCGCCCCGCACCGCCGCCGAACGCACCCTCGCCGCGATCTGGTCCGAGGTCCTCGGCGTGCCCGAAGTCGGCGCCGACGACAACTACTTCGCCCTCGGCGGCGACTCCATCCTGGGCATCCGGATCGTCTCCGCCGCCCGCCGGGCCGGCCTCGCCCTGACCCCCCGCCACCTGTTCGCCCACCAGACCCTGGCCGAACTCGCCCGCGCCGCCGAGGAGTCGCCGAACCCGGGCGGCACCGCCGAACAGGGCCCGGTGACCGGCGACGCCCCGCTCACCCCCGTCCAGCACTGGCTGTTCGACACCCTCGACGGGGACCCGGCCCGGCTCACCCAGTCGCTCGCCTTCCGGCTCGCCCCCGACACCGACGAACACCTGCTCCGGGCGGCGCTGGCCGCCGTCCTGGCACAGCACGACGCGCTCCGGCTGCGCTACCGGCGCCGGCCGGACGGCGGGTGGCGGCAGTACGGCAGCGCGCCCGGGCCGGACCCGGAGCTGCGCACCCACTACCTGCCGGGCGCACCGGAGTTCGAGGCGCTGCGCCGGGAGCTGACCGAGGGCTTCGACCTGGCCGCCGGACCGCTGCTGCGCGCCGCCCTCTGCCACCTCGCCGACGAACCCCACCCCGTCCTGCTGCTGGCCGCGCACCACCTGGTGGTGGACGCGGTGTCCTGGCGGCTGATCCTGGAGGACCTGGACACCGCCCACCGCGCCCTGCGCGCGGGGCAGCGGCCCGACCTCGGCCCCAAGACCACCTCCTTCCGCGCCTGGGCCGAACGGCTCGCCGCACACACCGCCGTCGGCGGCTTCGACGGCGAACTCGCCCACTGGCAAAGCCCGGAGGGCGAGGCCGGGGCCGTCCTGCCGACCGACCTGGACGGCGCCGACACCGCCGCCGTCGAGGAGTCGCTGACCGTCGCCCTGGACGCCGAGCGGACTGCCCGACTGCTCCAGGACGTCCCCGCGGCCTACCGCACCCGGATCGACGACGTACTGCTCTGCGCCCTCGGCCGGGTGCTGGCCCGCTGGACCGGACGCGACCGGGTGAGCGTCGCCCTGGAGGGCCACGGCCGGGCGGAACTCCTCGACGGCGTCGACCTCTCCCGCACCGTCGGCTGGTTCACCACGATGTACCCCGTCACCCTGGACGTCCCCCGGGCCGCCGACACCGGCACCGTGCTCAAGGCCGTCAAGGAGAACCTGCGCGCCGTCCCGCACGGCGGCCTCGGCCACGGCGCCCTGCGCCACCTGCGCAAGGCCCCCGGCCTCGCCGGAACCCCGCAGCTCGGCTTCAACTACCTGGGCCGGCAGGACTGGACGCCCGCCCCCGGCGGCCTGCTGCACACCCCGTACGGCGCGCTCACCGGCGGGCTCGACCGCACCGCCCGGCGCCCCCACCTGCTCGACGTGCTCGGCCGGGTGGCGGACGGGCGGCTGGAGTTCACCTGGTCCTACTCCCGCGAACGGCACCACCGGGCCACCGTCGACCGGCTCGCCGCCGAACTCCTCGACGAACTGCGGGAGATCGTCCGCCACTGCGCCGAACCCGGCGCCGGCGGCCGCACCCCGTCCGACTTCCCGCTCGCCCCGCTGGACCAGGCCGCCGTCGACCGGCTGGTCGGCACCGGACGGGAGGTGACCGGGATCCAGCCGCTCACCCCCACCCAGACCGGCATGGTGCTGCACGGCCTGGACGAGGCCGAACACGGCCTGTACGTCGAGCAGCTCACCTTCGTGCTGGACGGCGCCCGCGACCCGGAGCCGCTGGCCGCCGCCTGGCAGCTGGTCGTCGACCGCACGCCCGTGCTGCGCACCGCCGTCGCCCTCCACGACGTGCCCGTCCCGCTGCAACTGGTGCACCGGCACGCCACCCTGCCGGTCACCCGGCACGACTGGAGCGGGCACACCGAGCGCGAGCGCACCCGGCGGCTGGAGGCGCTGCTCGCCGACCGGCGCTCCCGCCCGATGGCGCTGGACCGCGCCCCGCTGCTCCGGCTCGACCTGGTCCGGCTCGGGCCGGACAGCATCCGGGTGGTGTGGACCTTCCACCACGTGCTGCTGGACGGCTGGAGCGTCTTCCACGTGCTCGCCGACGTGCTGGCCGCGCACGCCGCACTCCTCGCCGGGAGGGCGCCGGAGCTGCCCGAACGCCGCCCCTTCGCGGACTACGTGAGCTGGCTCGCGGCCCGCGACACCGGCGCCGCCGCCGAGCACTGGCGCACCGCCCTGGCGGGCCTCACCGCGCCCACCGCCCTGCCCTACCACCGCAGGCCCGCCCCCGGCGACACCGCCCGCTCCGGGCAGTGGCTCTCGCACCGGCTGACCGCGGCCGACACGGCGCTGCTCCAGGCCTTCGCCCGCCGCCACCGGCTCACCCTCAACACCCTGGTGCAGGGCGCCTGGGCACTGCTGCTCGCCCACCGCAGCGGCGACGCCCGGGTGTGCTTCGGCACCACCGTCTCCGGGCGCCCCGCCGACCTGGTCGGCGCGGACGACATCGTCGGCCTGTTCATCACCACCCTGCCCGCCCTGGTCACCGTGGACGGCACCCGGCCCTGCGCCGACTGGCTGCGCGGCCTCCAGGAGGAGCGGGCCGAGGACCGCCGGTTCGAGCACCTGCCGCTCGCCGCGATCCGGGCGCTGAGCGAACTCCCGCCCGGCACCCCGCTGTTCGACAGCCTGGTGGTGCTGGAGAACTACCCCGTCAGCGCGGCCTCGGCCGGCGCCCACGGGCTGCGGATCCGCGACCTGGACGCCCGGGAGGCCACCAACTACCCGCTCACCGTGGTCGTCTCGCCGGGCGAGCGGCTCGCCGTGGAGCTCGGCCACGACCCCCGCCACCTCGACCGCGCGACCGCCGAGAGCCTGGCCGACCAACTGCTGCACATCCTCACCGCGCTGGCCGGCAGCGACGGCGCCGCCAGGCTGGACGACCTCGACCTGCTGCCGCCCCGGGAACGGCGGAGGCTGCTGCACGGACCGGCCCGCCCGGCCCTCGACCCGGTCACCCCGGCCACCCTGCCCGCCCTGGTCGAGGCCGCCGTCGACCGCCGGCCGGACGCGGTGGCCCTGAGCGCCGACGGCTCGGAACTGACCTACGCCCAACTGGAGGCCCACGCCAACCGGCTGGCGCACCGGCTGATCGCCCGCGGCGCCGGCCCCGGCACCCTGGTCGCCCTGCTGCTGCCGCGCTCGGCGGACATGCTGCTCGCCGAACTCGCCGTCGCCAAGACCGGTGCCGCCTTCCTCCCCGTCGACCCCGCCTACCCGGACGAGCGGGTGGAGGCGATGCTGCGCGACGCGGCCCCCGCGCTCACCCTGGACGCCAAGGAGACCGCCGCCCTGCTCGCCGCCGGACCGGACGGCGGCCCCGAGCACCGCCCCACCGACACCGACCGGACCCGCCCGCTCGACCTCGACGACCCCGCCTACGTCATCTACACCTCCGGCTCCACCGGCACCCCCAAGGGCGTCGTGCTCACCCACCGCGGCCTGGCCGCCTTCGCCGCCGCCGAGGCCGCCCACTACCGGATCGCCCCCGGCGACCGGGTGCTGGCCTTCGCCACCCCCAGCTTCGACGCCTCCGTGCTGGAACTCTGCCTGGCCCTGCCGCACGGCGCCCGCCTGGTGGTGCCCGCCCCCGGGCCGCTGCTCGGCGACCGGCTCGCCGGCCTGCTGCGCGCCGAGCGGATCACCCACACCCTGCTGCCGCCCGCCGCCCTGGCCACCCTGCCCGCCGACACCCCCGGTACCCTGCCGGACCTCAGGACCCTGATCGTCGGCGCCGAGGCCTGCGGCCCCGAGCTGGTCGCCCGCTGGGCCCCGCACCACCGCATGGTCAACTCCTACGGCCCGACCGAGGCCACCGTGGTCGCCACCTGGTCCGCGCCGCTGACGGCGGACGGCGCCGCACCGCCGATCGGCCGCCCGCTGCCCGGCACCGGAGCCCGCGTCCTGGACGCCCGGCTGCGGCCGGTGCCCGACGGCACGCCGGGCGAACTGTGGCTGAGCGGGCCCGGGTTGGCCCGCGGCTACCTCGGCCGGCCCGGACTGACCGCCGCCCGGTTCACCGCCGACCCGTACGGACCGCCCGGCAGCCGGATGTACCGCACCGGCGACCTGGTGCGCCGCGACCACCGGGGCGAACTGCACTTCCTGAGCCGCACCGACCACCAGCTCAAGCTGCGCGGCCACCGGATCGAGGCCGGCGAGGTCGAGGCCGTCCTGGTGCGCCACCCCGCGGTGCTGGACGCGGTGGTGAGCATCCGCGAGGACGAGCCCGGACTGCCCCGGCTGGTCGCCCACGTGCTCGCCTCGCCCGGCGAGCCACCGACCGGTGCGGAACTGCGGGCGCTGGCCGCCCGCTCACTGCCCGGCCACATGGTCCCCACCGCCTTCGCCGTCCTCGACCGCTTCCCGCTCACCCCCGGCGGCAAGACCGACCGCGCCGCGCTGCCCGCACCCCGGCCGGTCGAACCGGGCCCCGCCGAGCGGGTGGCACCCCGCACGCCCACCGAGGAGGCGCTCGCCGCGATCTGGGGCGACACCCTGGGCACCGCCGTCGGCGTCACCGACGACTTCTTCCTGCTCGGCGGCGACTCCGTGCGGGCCCTGCTGATCGCCTCCCGCGCCAACGATGCCTTCGGCGTCACGCTCACCCCCCGCGACGTGCTGGTCTCCCGCACCGTGGCCGACCTGGCCGACCTGGTGGAGGACCAGGTGCTGAGCGAACTCGAAGCCGCCGCGTCCGGCGGCCCCGACGATGACGAACGGTGAGGATCCGACGACCATGACGCCTTCGACGCCTTCGACACCCCCGGGGCCCGCCCGGCGGGACCGCGCGGCCGCCCTCCCCGCCGACCTGCGGGAAGCGCTCCGGCTCCGGCTGGCCGGGAAGTCCGCCGCCGCCCCGGCGGGCATCCCGCGCGCCGACCGCGACCGGCCGCTGCCGCCGTCCTCCGTCCAGCAGCGGCTCTGGTTCCTGGACCGGCTGCGGCCCGGCGACCCGCGCTACAACAGCGCGCTCGCCGTCCGGTTCACCGGGCCGCTGGACGCCACGGCGCTCCGCGGGGCGCTGGCCGCCGTGGTCGCCCGGCACGAGGCGCTGCGGACCGTCTTCGAGGAGGCCGACGGCCGCCCGGTGCCGACCGTACGGCCGGCCGGGCCGGTGCCGCTGCCGGTCCACGAGGTCGACGGCTCCGACCTCGACGCCCTGCTCCTCGCCGAGTACTCCCGCCCGTTCGACCTGCGGCACGGCCCGCTGCTGCGCGCCCTGCTGCTGCGCGAGTCCGCGCACTCCCACGTGCTCCAGCTGACCGCCCACCACATCGTCACCGACGGCTGGTCGATGGGCGTGGTCCTGGACGAACTGTGCACCGGCTACGCGGCGCTGGCCCGCGACGAGGCCCCGCAGCTGCCGCCCGTCGCCGTCCAGTACCCGGACTACGCGGCCTGGCAGCGCGAGCAGCAGACCGGGGCCCGGGCGGACAGACAGCTGGCCCACTGGAAGGAACGCCTGACCGGAGCGGTGCCCCCCGAACTGCCGCTGGACCACCCCCGGCGCGGCGAGGAGGCCGGCCCCGGCGCCGTCCACCCCTTCACCGTCCCCGCCGCGCTCACCGCCCGGCTGCGCGCGCTCGCCGCCGAGCGGCAGGGCACCCTGAACACCGCCCTGACGGCCGGCGTCCAAGCGCTGCTGGCCCGCTGGTCCGGGCAACCGGACGTCACCGTCGGCTCGCTGACGCCCGGGCGCACCCGCACCGAACTGGAGCGGGCCGTCGGCTGCTTCGTCAACACGGTCGTGCTGCGCACCAGGGTCGACCCGGCCGGCTCCTTCCGCGACCTGCTGACGGCCGCCACCGGGACCGGCAACGACGCCCTCGCGCACGGCGACACACCCTTCGAGCGGGTGGTCGAGGCGGTGGCCGCGCCCCGCGAGGCCGGCCGCAACCCGCTGTTCGACGTCCTGGTGCTGCTGCACCCCGCACCGCCCGCGGCCACCGCCCCGGCCGGTACCGCGATCACCCCGGTGGACGTGCCCCGGCAGGCCGCCACCTTCGACCTCAGCGTGGAGTTCGTCCCCGACGGCGAGGCGCTCACCGGCCTGCTGGAGTACCGCGCCGACCTCATCGACCCGGCCACCGCCCGCCGCACCGCCGACCAGCTGCTGCGCCTGCTGGCCGGCGCCGCCGCCGAACCGGACCGCCCGCTCGGCACCCTGCCGCTGCTCTCCCCGGCGCAGACCCGGCAGCTCCTCCACGACTGGAGCGGCACCGGGCTGCCCGTCGAACCCGCCACCCACCCCGACCTGCTGGCGCGCCGGGCGGCCCTGACGCCCGACGCCCCGGCCCTGGTCGCCGGGGGCGAGGCGCTCGGCTACGCGGAGCTCAACACCCGCGCCAACCGGCTCGCCCACCAGCTGATCGCCCGCGGCATCGGCCCCGAACAGCTGGTCGCGCTGCACCTGCCGCGCACCGCCGACATGATCACCGCGATCCTGGCCGTCTGGAAGACCGGCGCCGGCTACCTGCCGCTGGACCGCGCGCTGCCCGCCGAACGCGTCGCGTTCCTGCTCGCGGACGCCCGCCCGGCGCTCGTCCTGGACGAGGCGGCGCTGCGCGCGCTGCCCGCCGACGGCCCCGCCACCGACCCCGGCGACGCCGACCGCACCGCCCCGCTCGACCCCGCCAACACCGCCTACGTGCTGTACACCTCCGGCTCCACCGGCCGCCCCAAGGGCGTCGCCGTGCCGCACCGCGGGCTGGCCAACCTGCTCGCCGCCCACCGGGCCGGGTTCGTCGCCGAGGCCGGCGGCGGCCCGCTGCGGGTCGCGCTGACCGCCTCGTTCTCCTTCGACACCTCCCTGGAGGGCGTGCTGCTGCTGGCCGACGGCCACCCGCTGCACCTGGTCGACGAGACCACCCGGACCGACCCGGCCGCGCTGGTCGAGTACGTGGTCCGCCACCGCATCGACTTCCTCGACCTCACCCCCTCCTACCTGCGCCAACTGCTGCCCGCCGGGCTGCTCGACGACCCCCGGCACCGCCCCCGGGTGCTGATGCTCGGCGGCGAGGCGGTCGGGCCCCGGCTCTGGCGCGAACTCGCCGCCCACCCGGACGTCGCCGCGTACAACTACTACGGCCCCACCGAGTGCACCGTCGACGCGCTGGCCTGCCGGATCGCCGCCGAGGACCGCCCGCTGATCGGGCGTCCGCTGCCCAACCTGCGGGCGTACGTCCTGGACGACCGGCTCCGGCCGGTGCCGCCCGGGGTCGGCGGCCAGCTCCACCTGGCCGGCGAGCAGCTCGCCCGCGGCTACGCCGGCCGCCCCGGGCTGACCGCCGCCCGGTTCACCGCCGACCCGTACGGGCCGCCCGGCGCCCGGATGTACCGCACCGGCGACCTGGCCCGCTGGACGGCCGACGGACGGCTGGAGTACCTGGGGCGCGCCGACGACCAGGTCAAGGTGCGCGGCCACCGGATCGAGCCCGGCGAGGTCGAGGCGGCCCTGCTGGACCTGCCCGGGGTCGCCGCGGCCGCCGTCGCCGCCGTACCCGACGGGCACGGCCACACCCGGCTGGCCGCCTACCTGGTGTTCGCCGACGGCGCCGCCCGGACCGCCGCCGACCTGCGGGCGGCGCTGCGCCGCACCCTGCCCGACCACCTGGTGCCCTCCTCGTACACCGCCCTGGAGGCGCTGCCGCTCAGCACCAGCGGCAAGCTGGACCGCCGGGCCCTGCCCGCCCCCGAAGTCCACGTCACGGAACGGGAGTTCGTCGCCCCGCGGACCCCCGAGGAGCAGACCCTGGCGGCGATCTGGGCCGAGGTGCTCGGCCTGCCCCGGGTCGGCGCCACCGACAACTTCTTCGAACTCGGCGGCGACTCCATCCTGAGCATCCAGGCCGTCTCCCGGGCCCGCGCGGCCGGGCTGCTGATCGGCTCCCAGGACGTCTTCCGCCACCAGAGCGTCGCCGACCTGGCCGCCGCCTGCCTGGCCGCCGCCGCCCGCCCGGCCGCCGCCACCGCACCGGCGCAGCGCGGTCCGGACGGACCCGCCCCGCTCACCCCGGTGCAGGACTGGTTCCTCGCCGACCACGGCCCGCTGCGGCACTTCACCATGTCGCTGCTGCTCGACCTGCCGCACCGGATCGACCGCCCCGCCCTGGAGGCCGCCCTGCGGGCCCTGGTCACCGCCCACCCGGCGCTGCGCACCCGCTTCACCGACGGCCCCGGCGGCCGACGGCAACAGCCCGTGGACACCCCGCCGGACGCCGCCCTGCTGAGCACGGCCGACCCGGTCGGAGACCGGGCCGAGGCCGCCGACGCCGCCCGCGCCCGCCTCGACCCGGCCACCGGCGCCCTGCTGGGCGCCGTGCTGTTCCCTCCGGCCGACGACGGCGCCCGCCCCCAACTCCTGCTGACCGCCCACCACCTGGCCGTGGACAGCGTCTCCTGGCGGGTGCTGCTCGCCGACCTCGAACGGGCCTACCGGCAGGCCGAGTCCGGCGCCACGCCCGAGCTGGAGCCCGAGCCGGTCCCGTTCACCGACTGGGCCCACCGGCTCGCCGGACACGTCCGCGCGGGCGCCCTCGACCCGGCCCTCCCGTACTGGACGGACCAGGCCGGGCAGCCGGCCCACCCGCTGCCCGTCGACCACCCCGGCACCCCGACCGCCGGCTCCGTCCGCACCCTGCGCACCCGACTGGACGCCGCCACCACCGCGGCCCTGCTGCGCAGCGTCCCCGAGGTCTACCGCACCCAGGTCAACGACGTGCTGCTGAGCGCCCTCGGCCGGGCCCTCGCCGACTGGACCGGCCGGGCGGAGGTCACCGTCGCCCTGGAGGGCCACGGCCGCGAGGACCTCTTCGACGGCCTCGACCTCAGCCGTACGGTCGGCTGGTTCACCACCCGGTACCCCGTCACCCTCGCCCCCGCCGGGACGGCCGACGCCCCCGACTGGGGCGCCACCCTCAAGCGGGTCAAGGAGCGGCTGCGCTCCCTCCCGCACCGGGGCCTGAGCTTCGAGGCACTGGCCAGGCTGCGCCGGGACGACCCGGCGGCCCGCGCCCTCCGGGACGTCCCGCTGCCGCAGGTCTGCTTCAACTACCACGGCCAGTGGACCGCGCCCGCCGGCGGCGACTTCGCCCCGGCCGGCCCGGCGCCCGGCCGGGAGCTCGCCCCCGGCGAGCCGCTGGACCACCTGCTGGACGTCTCCGCCGTGGTCGCCGACGGCGAGCTGGAACTCACCTGGCACTACAGCGACCAGGTGCACGCGAGCGCCACCGTCCGCGCCCTCGCCGACGCCACCGCGGCCGCGCTGACCGCCGTCGTCGAGCACTGCGCCCGCCCCGGCGCGGGCGGCCGCACCCCCTCCGACTTCCCGCTCGCCGGGCTGGACCAGGCCGCCCTGGACCGGACCGTCGGCGACGGCCGGGACGTCGAGGACCTGCTGCCGCTCACCCCGCTCCAGGAGGGCATGCTCTTCCACCGCCTGGTCGGCGGCCCCGACGACGTCTACCTCGACCAGGCCGCCCTGCTGCTGGAGGGCGTCACCGACCCGCAGGCCTTCGCCCTGGCCTGGCAGCGGGTCACCGACCGCACGCCCGCCCTGCGCACCTCGGTGGTCTGGGAGGGCGTCCCCGCCCCGCTCCAGCTGGTGCGCCGCGGCGTCCGGCTGCCCGTCACGGTGCACGACCTGCGGGCCCTGGACCCGGCGCGGCGCGCCGAACGCCTGGAGCGGCTGCGCGCCGATGACCTCGCCCTGGGCCTGGACATCGCCACCGCCCCGCTGACCAGGCTCACCCTGGTCCGGCTGCCGGAGGCCCGGCTGCAGCTGCTCTGGACCTCCCACCACCTGATCCTGGACGGCTGGAGCCTCGCCCAGGTGCTCACCGAGGTGTTCGAGGAGTACGCCGCCGTCACCACCGGCACCGCCCCCGCCCCCGTGGTGCGCCGCCCCTTCGGCGACTACGTCCGCTGGCTGGCCGCCCAGGACGCCGCCGCCGCCCGGGCCCACTGGCGCGGCGTGCTGGCGGGCTTCGCCGGCGCCACCCCGCTGCCCGTCGACCGGGCCCGGCGCGAGGCCCACCGGGCCCGCTCGGCGCAGAGCCACCGCGCGGGCCTGTCCGAGGAGGTCTCCGGACGGCTCGCCGACACGGCCCGCCGGGCCGGGCTCACCCTCGGCACCGTGGTGCAGGGCGCCTGGGCGCTGCTGCTGGCCCGGTACGCCGGTGAGCCGGAGGTGCTGTTCGGCACCACGGTCTCCGGCCGCCCCGAGGACCTGCCCGGCGTGGAGTCGATGATCGGCCTGTTCATCAACACCCTGCCCACCCGGGTCCGGGTGGAGAGCGGGCGCACCGCCGCCGACTGGCTGCGCGCCCTCCAGGAGGCCCAGGCCGAGGCCCGGCGGCACGCCGCCGTCTCGCTCGCCGAACTCACCGGGTACAGCGACCTGCCCCCCGGCGGCGCGCTGTTCGACAGCATCGTCGCCTTCGAGAACTACCCCTTCGACGACGCCCGCGCGGCCGGCGCCGGGGTGCGGCTGGCCGAGGTCTCCTCCCGGGACGCCACCAACTTCCCGCTGGTGCTGCGCGCCCACCAGGGGGAGCGGCTCGGCCTCGACCTCGGGTACGACCCGGAGCTGTTCGACGCCGACACCGTCCGCGCGCTCGCCGGGCGGCTCTGCCTGCTGCTCGCCGGGCTGGCCGACGGCCTGGACCGGCCGCTGCGCGAACTCGCCTGGACCACGCCCGAGGAGCGCCGCCGGGCGACCGGGCCGGTCACCCTCCCGGCCCGGCCCCGGAACACCCTGGTGGACCTCTTCGAGGCCCAGGCCGCCCGCACCCCGCACGCCCGGGCCGTCAGCCACGGCACCGAGCACCTCGACTACGCCGAACTGGACGCCCGGGCCTCCCGGTTGGCCCACCGGCTGGCCGAACTCGGCGCCGGGCCCGAGCGGTTCGTCGCCCTGGCGCTGCCCCGGACGGCCGACCTGGTGGTGGCCGTGCTCGCCGTGCTCAAGGCCGGTGCGGCCTACCTGCCGCTCGACCCGGACCTGCCCGCCGAACGCCGGGCCGAACTGCTCGGCGACGCCGCCCCGGTGGCCCTGGTGACGCTCGACCGCACCGACGCGGACGTCCCCGTCCTGGCACTGGCCGACCCGGCCGTGCGCGCCGACCTGGAGCGCCGCCCGGCCGCCCCGCTCGGCCCCCGCCACCGCCCGCTGCCCGACAACCCCGCCTACGCCATCTACACCTCCGGCTCCACCGGCCGCCCCAAGGGCGTCGTGGTGCCGCACGCCAACGTGGTCCGGCTGTTCGACCACACCCGGGAACTCCTCGGCTTCGGCCCGCAGGACGTCTGGACGCTGTTCCACTCCTACACCTTCGACTTCTCGGTCTGGGAGCTCTGGGGCCCGCTGCTGCACGGCGGCCGACTGGTCGTGGTGCCCGCCGACACCGCCCGCGACCCGG
Organism: Kitasatospora sp. NPDC059160; assembly: GCF_042755465.1. Taxonomy (NCBI): domain Bacteria; kingdom Bacillati; phylum Actinomycetota; class Actinomycetes; order Kitasatosporales; family Streptomycetaceae; genus Kitasatospora; species Kitasatospora sp. NPDC059160. The sequence continues at coordinate 52,936 of NZ_JBHZCN010000019.1, forward strand.
AGGCGTTCCTGCGGCTGCTCGCCGACGAGGGCGTCACCGTGCTCAACCAGACCCCGTCCGCGTTCCTGCCGCTGGTCCGCGCCGACGCCGAACACCCCGAACTCTCCCGGCGGTCGGCGCTGCGCACGGTCGTCTTCGGCGGCGAGGCGCTGGACGTCACCCGGCTCGCCGACTGGTACGCCCGCCACCCCCAGGACGCCCCGCGCCTGGTCAACATGTACGGCATCACCGAGACCACCGTGCACGTCACCCACGCCCCGCTAAACGCCGCCACCGCCGCCGCGGGCGGCCCGGCCCCGCTCGGCGACGGCCTGGCCGACCTGCGGCTGTACCTGTTGGACGCCGACCTCGCAGCCGTCCCCCCGGGCGCGGTCGGCGAGCTGTACGTGGCGGGGGAGGGGCTGGCCCGCGGCTACCTCGACCGGCCCGGGCTGACCGCCACCCGCTTCCTCGCCGACCCCTTCGGCGCCCCCGGCACCCGGATGTACCGCACCGGCGACCGGGCCCGCCGCTCGGCCGACGGCAGCACCCTGCACTACCTGGGCCGGTCCGACCAGCAGGTCAAGATCCGCGGCTTCCGGATCGAGCCCGGCGAGGTCGAGGCCGCCCTGCTCACCCACCCCGGCGTCGGCCAGGCCGCCGTGGGGGTGCACCAGGACGCCGCCGGCACCCGCCGGCTGGTCGCCCACGTCGTCGCCGGGGAGGGCGCGACCGAGCCGCCGTCCGCCGCCGACCTGCGCGCCCACCTGGAGCGGCTGCTGCCCGCCTACCTGGTGCCCGCCGGCTACGTCCCGATGGCGGCGCTGCCGCTCACCCCCAACGGCAAGCTCGACCGGCGCGCGCTGCCCGCCCCCGGCCCGGACGGCTACCCGGGCACGGCCGGCCGGGACCGCACCGCACCGCGCACCCCGGCCGAGCAGCTGGTGGCGCGGGCCTGGGCGGCCGTGCTGGACACCGGCGAGGTCGCCGCCGAGGACGACTTCTTCGCGCTCGGCGGCGACTCCATCCTCGCCGTCCGGGCCACCGCCCGGCTGCGCGAGGCCTTCGGGCGGGCGGACCTGTCCCCCCGGGTGCTGTTCGACCACCCGGTGCTGGCCCGGCTCGCCGAGGCCCTCAGCGCCGGGGGAGGGCAGCCCGCCGGATCCCGCCCCGCCGACGGCCCCGTCATCCCGGCCGTCATCCCGGTCCTCGCGGACGCCGACGCCGCCGAACCGCCGCTGTCGTACGCCCAGCAGCGGCTCTGGTTCCTCGACCGCTTCCAGCCGGGCGGCACCGACTGGACCACGCTGTCCGTGCTGCGGCTGCGCGGCACGCTCGACCGGGGCGCGCTGGGCGCGGCCCTGGACGCCCTGGTCGCCCGGCACCCGGCGCTGCGCACCACCTTCGCCGAACGGGACGGCGTGGCCCGGCAGGTGGTCCACCCGCCGTACCCCGTCGAGCTGCCCTGCGAGGACCTCGACCCGGCCGCCCTGGACGCGCTGCTGGAGCGGATCGCCGCGACCCCCTTCGACCTGGCCGCCGGCCCGCTGCTGCGCGCCCGGCTGGCCCGGACGGCGGCGGAGGAGCACGTGCTGGTCCTGGCGGTGCACCACATCGTCACCGACGGCTGGTCGATCGGCGTGCTCGGCCGCGACCTCGCCGAGCTGTACGCCGCCGCGCTCACCGGCCGCCGCCCCGAACTGCCCGAACTGCCCGTCCGCTACGCCGACTTCGCCGCCTGGCAACGCGGCCGCGGCGACCGGGCCGAGGCGGAGCTCGACCACTGGCGGGAGACCCTGGCCGGGCTGCCGCCGCTGGAGCTGCCCACCGACCGTCCGCGTCCGGCCGTCCGCGGCACCGAGGGCGCGCTGGTCAGCTTCACCCTGCCCGCCGAGCTGACCGGGCGGCTGCGCGAGCGCGGCCGGGAGGCCGACGGCACCCTGTACACCGTGCTGCTGGCGGCCTGCCAGGTGCTGCTGGCCCGCTGGTCCGGTCAGCGGGACTTCGCCGTCGGCACCGTCACCTCCGGCCGCGAGCACGGCGAACTCCACGACGTGGTCGGCATGTTCGTCAACACCCTGGTGCTGCGCGGCAGCGTCCGCCCGGAGGAGCCGTTCCGGGCGCTGCTGGCCCGCGCCCGGGGCACCCTGCTCGACGCCCTGGCCCACCAGGAGGTGCCCTTCGAACGACTGGTGGACGCCCTCCAGCCGGAGCGGGACACCAGCCGCACCCCGCTGTTCCAGGTCATGGTGGCCCTGCACAACCTCGGCGCCGAGGCGCCCCGGCTGCCCGGGCTGACGGCGGAGCCGCTGACCCCGCCGGTGCGCACCGCCGGCTTCGACCTCTCCTTCGACTTCGTCGAACGCGACGGCGGCCTCACCGGCCACCTGGAGTACAGCACCGGGCTGTTCGACGCCCGCACCGCCGAACTGCTGGCCGAGCGGCTGACCGTGCTGCTGACGGCCGTCGCCGACGGCCCGGACACCCCCGTCGGCGACCTGCCGCTGATGACCGCCCAGGAGCGCGAGCGCACCCTGCGGCAGGGGCGCGGCGAACCGCTGCCGCAGGCACCCGACACCACCTTCACCGCCCTGTTCGAGGCCCAGGCCGCCCGCACCCCGCACGCCACCGCCCTGGTCGCCCGGGACACCACCCTCGACTACGCCGCGCTCAACGCCCGGGCCAACCGGCTGGCCCGCCACCTGGTCGCCCTCGGGGCCGGCCCCGAACAGCTGGTCGCGGTCCGGCTGCCCCGCACCTCCGCGCTGGTGGTCGCCCTGTTCGCGGTGCTCAAGACCGGCGCCGCGGTGCTCTTCGTCGACCCGGAGCTGCCCGAGGAACGTGCCGCCCTGCTGCTCGACGACGCCCGGCCACGGGCCGTGCTGACCGAACGGACCCTGCGCGACACGGCCTGGCAGGCCCTGCCCGACCACGACCTGACCGACGCCGACCGGACGTCGCCGCTGCACCCGGCGGGCACGGCGTACGTGGTCTTCACCTCCGGCTCCACCGGCCGCCCCAAGGGCGTCGCCGTCGAACACCGCCAACTGGTCAACCTCTGCCGGGACCACCGGCTCGGCCTGGTCGACCCGCACACCGCCGACGGCGAGCGGCTGCGGGTCGCACTCAGCGCCTCCTTCTCCTTCGACACCAGCTGGGAGGGCCCGCTGCTGCTCGCCCTCGGCCAGGAGATCCACCTGATCGACGAGGACGTCCGGCTGGACCCGCAGGCCTTCTGCGCGCTGGTCGCCGACCGCCGCCTCGACCTGGTCAACGTCACCCCGTCCTTCCTGCGCGAACTCACCGCCGCCGGGCTGCTCGCCCCCGGCCGCCACCACCCCCGGCTGCTGCTGGTCGGCGGCGAGGCCGTCCCCGCCACCACCTGGCGGCAACTCGCCGCCGCCCGCGCCGACTTCGGCGTCACCGCCTACAACGTGTACGGGCCCACCGAGTGCACCGTCGACGCCACCTGGGCCCGCTGCGCCGACCACCCCGAGCACCCCGTCATCGGCCGCCCCGGCCGGGGCCTGAGCGCCCACGTACTGGACGGCGCCCTGCGCCCGGTGCCGCCCGGCATGCCGGGGGAGCTCTACCTGGCCGGCGCCCAGGTCGCCCGCGGCTACCTGAACCGGCCGGGCCTGACCGCCGCCCGCTTCCTCGCCGACCCGTACGGCCCGCCCGGCTCCCGGATGTACCGCACCGGCGACCTGGCCCGCCGCAATGCCCGCGGCCAGCTGGAGTTCCTCGGCCGGGCCGACGAACAGGTCAAGATCCGCGGCTTCCGGATCGAACCCGGCGAGGTGGAGGCCGCCCTGCTGGCCCACCCGGACCTCGCCGACTGCGCGGTCGCCGCCCGCGAGCACGCCGGACGCACCGTGCTGGTCGGCTACCCGGTCCCGGCCGCCGACCGGGTGCCACCCGCCGACGAGCTGCGGACCTGGCTGCGCCGCACCCTGCCCGACCACCTGGTGCCCGCCGCCTTCGTCCCGCTGGCCCGGATCCCGCGCACCGTCAGCGGCAAGACCGACCGCCGCGCCCTGCCCGCACCGCCCGCCCAGCCCGACCGCTCCACCCCGTACGTCGCCCCGGCGCCCGGCACCGAGCAGCGGCTCGCCGAGATCTGGGCCCGGGTGCTCGGCGTCGAACGGGTCGGCGCCCGGGACAACTTCTTCGCGCTCGGCGGCGACTCCATCCTGAGCATCCAGATCGTCTCCCGCGCCAGGTCCGCCGGGCTGGCGCTGACCACCAAGGACGTCTTCCGGCACCAGAGCGTGGCCGAACTCGCCCTGATCACCGAAGAGGTGATTGAACGTCAGGAGACCGAGCCGGAGCCCGCCGAGGCGCCGCTCACCCCGATCCAGCGCTGGTACCTGGACGCCCGCCGCCCCGGCGAGCCGCTGCGCTTCACCATGACCCAGCGCCTGGAACTCGCCCCCGGTACCGACCCGACGGCCCTGCGCGAAGCCGTCCACGCCCTGGTCCGGCACCACCCGGCGCTGCGCACCCGCTTCCGCCCCGGCCCGGACGGCTGGCGCCAGGAGGTGGCCGAGCAGCCGCCCGGCGGCCTGTTCGCCCACCACCCGGCCGCCGGCCTCGACCCCGCCGCCCTGGAGGCCGAGGTCCAGCAGGCCACCGACGCCGCCCAGCGCTCGCTCGACCCGGTCGAGGGCCGCACCGTGCGCGCCCTGTTCTTCGACCGCGGCGAGCGGCAGCCCGGCCAACTCGTCCTCACCGTCCACCACCTGGCCGTCGACGGGGTCTCCTGGCGGATCCTGCTCGCCGACCTCGAAACCGCCCACCACGCCGCCCGCACCGGCGCCCCGGTCGAGCTCCCGCCGGAGGGCACCACCCACGGCCGGTGGGCCGCCCGGCTGGAGCGGCACACCCGCGCGGGCGCCCTGGACGCCCACACCGCGTACTGGACCCGCACCGGCGCCGCCCCGGCCGGGCTCCCCGCCGGCCGTCCCGGCGCCAACACCCACGCCGGCGCCGCCACCCTCGCCGTGACCCTGGACCGGGCCACCACCGCGGCCCTGCTGCGCGAGGCGCCCGCCGCCTACCGCACCCAGGTCAACGACGTGCTGCTCAGCGCCCTGGGCCGCACCCTGGCCCGCTGGTGCGGCCGGGACGAGGTGCTGATCGGCGTCGAGGGGCACGGCCGCGAGGACCTCTTCGACGACCTCGACCTCTCCCGCACGGTCGGCTGGTTCACCGCCGAGTTCCCGCTCGCCCTGCGCGTCGACCCGGCCGCCGACTGGCACCACACCCTGCGGGCCGTCAAGGAGCAGCTGCGGGCCGTCCCGCTGCGCGGCCTCAGCCACGGCGCGCTGCGCCACCTCCACCCGGACGGCCCGCTGACCGGCGGCGCCGCCCCGCAGGTCGGCTTCAACTACCACGGCCGGTTCGACCCCGGCAGCGTCGGATCCGGTGACGGCCCCGGCACCGGCGGCCTGGTCCGAGGCCAGCTGCCCCCGGCCGGGCGCGACACCGACCCGGACGAACCGCGCCCCTACCTGCTGGAGGTCACCGGAGCGGTCCAGGACGGCCGCCTCGAACTGGCCTGGACCTACCCCGCGGAGATCTACGGCGAGGCCACCGTCCGGGGCCTCGCCGAGGAGATGCGCACCGCCCTGCGCGAACTGGCCGAGCACTGCGCCCGGCCCGGCGCCGGCGGGCGCACCCCGTCCGACTTCCCGCTGGCCGGCCTGGACCAGGAGCAGTTGGACCGGCTGGTCGGCGACGGCCGCGCGGTCGAGGACGTGCTGCCGCTGACCCCGCTGCAGTCCGGCATGCTCTTCCACGGCCTGGTCGACAGCGCCGGCACCGGCGGCACCGATGCCACCGGCGGCACCGAAGCCACCGACGAGGCCGACGGCACCGGCGACGCCTACGTCGACCGGATCGCGGTGCGCCTCGCCGGGATCGCCGACCCGCGGGCCTTCGCCGCCGCCTGGCAGCAGGTCGCCGACCGCACCCCGGCGCTGCGCTCCGCCGTGCACTGGCGCGGGCTGCCGCACCCCGTCCAACTGGTCGCCCGGCACGCCGCGCTGCCCGTACGGCACCTCGACCTCGGCATCGACCCGGCCGACCCCGGACAGCTGGCCGCGGTGACCGAACGGCTGCTGGCCGAGGAGCGGGCCACCCCGATGGAGCTGACCACCGCGCCGCTCACCCGGCTCACCCTGGCCGCCCTGCCCGGCGACGAGCTGCTGCTGCTGTGGTCCACCCACCACCTGGTCCTGGACGGCTGGAGCACCGGCCAGCTGCTCACCGAGGTCTGCGAGGAGTACGCCGCGCTCACCGGCGGCCCCCAGGCCCCGCGCCCGGTCCGCCGCCCCTTCGCGGACTTCCTGGGCTGGCTGGCCGAACGCGACCGGCCCGCCGCCGAGGCGCACTGGAGCGCCGCCCTGGAGGGCTTCACCGCCCGCACCCCGCTCCCGTACGACCGCCGCCCGGCGCAGGCCCACCGGGCCCGCTCCACCGCCGCCGTCCACCGCGAGCTGGACGAGGCGCTCACCCGGCGGCTGCGCGAACGGGCCGCCGCCGCCGGACTGACCGTCAATACCGTGCTGGAGGGCGCCTGGGGCCTGCTGCTGGCCCGGCACGGCGGCGGCGAGGACGTCGTCTTCGGCACCACCGTGTCCGGACGCCCCGCCGAACTGCCCGGCGTGGAGGCGATGATCGGCCTGTTCATCAACACCGTCCCCACCCGGGTCCGGCTCGCCCCCGGCGGCGTGCTGCCCTGGCTGCGGGAGCTCCAGGCGCGCCAGAGCGAGGCCCGCGCCCACGACCACCTGTCCCTGACCCGGATCCGGGCACTCGGCGAACTGCCCGCCGGGGAGCCGCTGTTCGACAGCATGCTGGTCTTCGAGAACTACCCCGTGGACGAGTCCGCCGAAGCCCGCACCGGGGTCCGGGTGGTCGAGGTGCGCGCCGACGACGCCACCACCTTCCCCTGGTGCCTGCGCGCCCACCTGGGCCAGCGCCTCGGCCTCGACCTCGGGTACGACCCCGCGCTGTTCGACCACCGGACCGCCGAGGACGCCGCCGACCGGCTCGCCCTGCTGCTCACCGCCCTCACCGAGGCCCTCACCGACGGCCGCGACCTCGACACGCTGGAGCCGCTCACCCCGGCCGACCGCGCCCTGCTGGCCGACTGGCAGGCCACCGCCCGCCCGGCCGTACCCCGCAGCCCGCTGACCGTCCTCGCCGGGCACGTCCGGCGCACCCCCGACGCCCCCGCCGTGCGCGAGGGCGAACACCGGCTGACCTACCGGCAGCTCGACGAGTGGTCCGACCGGCTCGCCGGCCGGCTGCTCACCGAGGGGCTGGCCCCCGAGGAGCGGGTCGCGCTGGAGCTGGAGCGCTCGACCGCCCTGGTCGTCGCCCAACTCGCCGTCCTCAAGGCGGGCGGCGCCTACCTGCCCGTCGACCTCCGCGCCCCCGAGGAGCGCCGCCGCACCCTGCTCGCCCGGGCCGGTGCCACCCGGCGGCTCACCGCCGACCTGGTCGCCGCCGCCCGCACCGACGCCGCCCGCACCGAGGCCACCGGCACGGCCCTGCCGCCCGCCGACCCCGACCGGCTGGCCTACGTGATGTACACCTCCGGCTCCACCGGCCAGCCCAAGGCCGTCGCCGTCCGGCACCGCGACGTGGCCTCGCTCGGCACCGACGGCCGCTTCGCCGACGGCCGCTGCGCCCGGGTCCTGCTGCACTCCCCGGTGGCCTTCGACGCCGCCACCTTCGAGGTCTGGGCCCCGCTGCTGACCGGCGGCTGCGTGCTCGTCGCCCCCGCCGGGCCGGTGGACGCCGCGCTGCTGCGCCGCCTCGCCGGACCGCAGGGCCCGACCGCGCTGTGGCTCACCGCCGGACTGTTCCGGCTGCTCGCCCAGGACGCCCCGGACTGCTTCGCCGGCCTGCGCACGCTGTGGACCGGCGGCGACGTGGTGCCCGCCGCGGCCGTGCGCCGGGTGCTCGCCGCCTGCCCCGGGCTGACCGTGGTGGACGGCTACGGCCCCACCGAGACCACCACCTTCGCCACCGCCCACGAACTCGCCGACCCCGCCGCCGTACCCGACACCCTGCCGATCGGCCGCCCGCTGGACGACCGGCGCCTGCACGTCCTGGACGGCCGGCTGCGGCCCGTCCCGCCCGGCTGCGCGGGCGAGCTGTACCTCGCCGGTGAGGGCGTGGCCCGCGGCTACCTCGGCCGCCCCGGCGCGACCGCCGCCCGCTTCCTCGCCGACCCGTACGGCCCGCCCGGCACCCGGATGTACCGCACCGGGGACGTGGCCCGGCGCCGCCCCGACGGCACCGTCGAGTTCCTCGGCCGGGCCGACGACCAGGTCAAGATCCGCGGCTTCCGGGTCGAGCCCGCCGAGGTGGAGGCCGCCCTCGCCGCCCACCCCGGGGTGACCGACGTCGCCGTGGTCGCCCGCACCGACCGGCCCGGCGCCCGCCGGCTGGTCGCCTACACCGTCGGCACCGCCGACCCCGAGAGCCTGCGGGACCTCGCCGCCCGCACCCTGCCCGACTACCTGGTGCCCGCCGCCTTCGTCCCGCTCGCCGCCCTCCCGCTCAGCCGCAACGGCAAGGTCGACCGCGCCGCGCTCCCCGCACCGGAGCAGCGGCACACCGCCGGAGCCGCCGACCGGACCGAGCCGCGCACCGAGCCGCGCACCGAGGCCGAACGCCGCACCGCCGAGGTCTTCGGCGAGGTGCTGGGCATCCACCCGCCCGGGGTGACGGAGGGCTTCTTCGCGCTCGGCGGCGACTCCATCCTCAGCATCCGGCTCGCCGGCCGCCTCGCCGAGGCCTTCGGCACCGAACTGACGCCCCGAGCGGTGTTCGACCACCCGACCCCGGCCGGTCTCGCCGCACTGCTCACCGGGCGGTCCGGCCCGGGCCGACCGCCCGCCGTCCCCGCCGCCCCCGTGGCGCCCCTGGTCCCGGTCGCCCGGGACGGCGCGGCGCCGATGTCCTACGCCCAGCAACGCCTCTGGTTCCTGGAGGAGTTCGCACCCGGCGGCGCCGAGTACGTGACCGCCCTCGCCCTGCGGCTGCGCGGCCCGCTGGAGGGCGACGCCCTCGGCGCGGCGCTGACCGCCCTGGCCGCCCGGCACGAGTCGCTGCGCACCACCTTCGACGGCGTCGACGGCCACGGCGTCCAACTCGTCCACCCGCCGCAGCCGGTGCCGCTGCCCCGCCGCGACCTCGCCCAACTGCCCTCCGGGGAAAGGGAGGAGGCCCTGCGCGCCCTGCTCGCCGCCGAACGCGCCCGCCCCTTCGACCTGCGCCGGGGCCCGCTGCTGCGCCCCGCGCTGGTCCGGCTCGCCGCCGACGACCACGTACTCGCCCTGACCCTGCACCACATCGTCACCGACGGCTGGTCCAACGCCGTCCTGCTCACCGACCTGGCCCACCTCTACCGCGCCGCCCTCGACCCGGCCCACCCGCCGCTCGCCCCGCTGCCGGTGCAGTACGCCGACCACGCCCACTGGCAGCGCGCCAACGACGCCACCGACCAGCTCGCCTACTGGAAGGGCCAGTTGGCCGACCTGGACCCCGTCCGGCTGCCGCTCGACCGGCCCCGGCCGACGGTCCGCACCAGCTCCGGGAGCAGCGTCCGGATCGACCTGCCCGCCGACACCGCCCGCGGGCTCGCCCGGGTCGCCCGCGGCGGCGACACCACCCTGTTCACCACCCTGGTCGCCGCCGCCCAGGCCTACCTGGCCCGGCTCGGCGGCGACCGGGACATCGCCGTCGGCACCGTCACCGCCGGCCGCGAGCACCCCGGCACCCAGCGGCTGATCGGCTTCTTCGTCAACACCCTGGTGCTGCGCTCCCGGATCGAACCCCGGCAGCCCTTCACCGCCTTCCTCGCCGAGGTCCGGCAGACCGTCCGGGACGCCTTCGCCCACCAGGACGTGCCCTTCGAGCGGGTCGTCGACGAGGTGCAGCCGGTGCGCGACACCAGCCGCAGCCCGCTCTTCCAGGTGCTGGTCGTGCTGCAGAACACCCCCGCGGCCGAACTCGACCTGCCGGGCCTGGCGGTGACCGACGTCGAGACCGACGCCACCGGCACGGCCTTCGACCTGGTGCTGGAGTTCGCCCACGCCGACGACGGTGCGCTTCACGGCCAACTCACCTACAACACCGACCTGTTCGAGCCCGCCACCGCCGAGCGGATGGCCGAGCAGCTGGCCACCCTGCTGACCGCCGTCACCGCCGACCCGCAGTGCGCCCTCGGCTCCCTGCCGCTGGCCGGCCCCGACCGGCTCGCCGCCGAACTCGCCCTGGCCACCGGCGACTTCCCCCCGGTGTCGGAGGCCACCCTGCCCCAGCTGTTCGAACGGCAGGCGGCCCGCACCCCCGACGCCCCCGCCCTGCTCGACGGCGACCGGGTGATCGGCTACGCCGAACTCGACCGGGCGGCCAACCGCCTGGCCCGGCAGCTGATCCGCGACGGCGTCGGTCCGGAACGGCTGGTCGCCCTCGCCCTGCCCCGCTCGGCGGCCGCCGTGGTCGCCCAACTCGCCGTCGCCAAGGCCGGCGGCGCCTACCTCCCGGTCGACCCCGCCTACCCGGCCGCCCGGCGGGAGTTCATGGTCCGCGACGCGGGCGCCACCGTCCTGATCGACGACCCCGCCCGGGTGTGGGCCGCCGACGGCCCCGACACCGCCCCCACCGACGCCGACCGCACCGCCCCCCTCACCCCCGGCCACCCGGCGTACGTCGTCTACACCTCCGGCTCCACCGGCACCCCCAAGGGCGTCGTGGTCACCCACGCCGGACTCGCCTCCTTCGCGGCCGCAGCCGCCCGCCAGTACGCCGTCGGCCCCGGCGACCGGGTGCTCCAGTTCGCCTCGCCCAGCTTCGACGCCTCCGTCCTGGAACTGTGCATCTCCCTGCTCAGCGGCGCCGCCCTGGTCACCGGCGAGGAGGGCCCGCTGGTCGGCGAACGCCTCGCCAAGGCCCTGGCCGGACGCCGGATCAGCCACGCCCTGATCCCCCCGGCGGCCCTGGCCACCCTCGAACCCGGCACCGCCGGCGCGCTGCCCGAGCTGCGCACCCTGGTGGTCGGCGCCGAGGCCTGCCCCGCCGACCTGGTCGACACCTGGGCCCCCGGCCGCCGCATGGTCAACTCCTACGGCCCCACCGAGGCCACCGTGGTCGCCACCTGGACCGGCCCGCTCACCCCCGGCACCGGCACCGCCCCCGCCATCGGCCACCCCAGCGGCGCCACCCGCGCCTACCTGCTCGACGCCGCCCTGCGCCCCGTCCCGCCCGGCGTGACCGGCGAACTCCACCTGGCCGGCCCCGGCCTGGCCCGCGGCTACCTCGGCCGCCCCGGCCTGACCGCCCGGCGCTTCCTGCCCGACCCGTACGGCGCCCCCGGCGAGCGGATGTACCGCACCGGGGACCTCGCCCGCCGCGACGCCGACGGCCAACTCCGCTACTGCGGCCGCGCCGACGACCAGATCAAGCTGCGCGGCTTCCGGATCGAACCGGGCGAGATCGAGAGCGCACTGCGCCGCAGCCCGCTGGTGCGCGACGCCGTCGTCACCGTCCGCACCGACGCCCCCGGCGGCGGCCGGCTGGTCGCGTACGTGGTGCCCGCCGACCCCTGCGGGGAAGCCGACCCGGCCGGCACCGCCCTCGAACTGCGAGCCCAGCTCGCCGAGTCGCTGCCCCCGCACCTCGTCCCCGCCGTGTTCGTCCCGCTGGAGCGGCTGCCGCTCACCCCCAACGGCAAGACCGACCGCCGGGCCCTGCCCGACCCCGGACCGGTGCGGGCCGCGGCCGGCCCGCACCGCCCCCCGCAGAACGACACCGAACGCCGGATCGCCCGGATCTGGGCCGACGTCCTCGGCGTCGAACGGGTCGGCGCCGACGACAACTTCTTCCTGCTCGGCGGCGACTCCATCCTCAGCATGCAGGTGGTCTCCCGACTGCGCCGGGACGGCCTGCACCTGGCCACCCGCGACCTCTTCACCCACCAGACCGTCGCCGAACTCGCCACCGTGGTGCGCGACGCCCCCGACCGCGCCGACGACGGACCGGTCACCGGCGCCGTGCCGCTCACCCCGATCCAGGCGTGGTTCCTCACCACCCCGCGCGCCGCCCACCACCACTTCAACCAGTCCGCGCTGCTCGAACTCGGCCCCGACCCCGACCACCCCGCCCTGCGCGCGGCCCTGGACACCGCCCTGAACGCCCTGCTGGAGCACCACGACGCGCTGCGGATGCGCTTCACCCACGACGCCTCCGGCTGGCACCAGTTCAACCCGCCGCCCGCCCGCACCGAGGACCTCCTGGTCCACCACGACCTGACCGGCCAGTCGCCCGAGTCCGCCGACGCCGCCCTCGCCAAGGCCGCCGACGAGCTGCACGGCGGCTTCGACCTGGCCCGCGGCCCGCTGCTGCGCGCCGCCCTGTTCACCTTCACCGGCGAACCGGACCGTCCGCCGCTGCTCCTGCTGGTCGCCCACCACCTGGTGATCGACGCCGTCTCCTGGCGGGTGCTGCGCGACGACCTGGAGAGCGCCTACCACCAGGCCCGGGCGGGCGGCCCGATCGACCTGGGGGAGCGCGGCACCTCCTTCCGGGACTGGGCCCGGCGGCTCGCCGCCCACGTCGCCGAGGGCGGCCTCGACCACGAACTGCCCTACTGGGAGCAGGCGGTGACGGGCCGAGCCGAACCGCCCGCGCGCCCCGCCGACGCCCCCGGCTCCAGCACCGGCACAGCCGCCGGGACCGGCGCCGTCACGGTGGAACTCGACGAGGCGGACACCGAGGCCCTGCTGCGCGCCGCCCCCGCCGCCTACCGCACCCGGGTCAACGACGTGCTGCTCGCCGCCCTCGCGCTCGCCCTGGCCCGCTGGACCGGACAGCCGCGGATCCGCCTCGACCTGGAGGGCCACGGCCGGGAGGACCTGCTCGACGGCGTCGACCTGTCCCGTACGGTCGGCTGGTTCACCACCGTCCACCCGGTCGGCCTCGACGTCCCCGCGCCCGAACAGCTCGGCCCCGACCGCGACTGGCGCGCCCTGGTCAAGGCCGTCCGCCGGCAACTGCGCGCCGTGCCCGGCAACGGGCTCGGCTTCGGCGCCCTGCGCGCCTTCGGCCCGCCCGAGGTCCGCGAACGCCTCGCCGCCGCCGCCCACGGCCAGGTGGTCTTCAACTACCTCGGCCAGTGGGACGCCCGCCCCGAGGCCGCGGGCGGGGGCCTGGTCCGCGCCGAACTCGGCTCCTGCGGCCAGGACCACGACCCCCGCGACCCCGGCTCCCACCCGCTGGAGGTGGTCGGCGCCGCCCAGCGGGGCCGGCTCGCCTTCACCTGGCACCACCGCCCCGCCGTCCACGACCCGGCCGAAGTGCGCCGGGCCGCCGAGGAGTTCGCCGAGGCGCTGCGCCACATCGCCCGGCACGCCCGGAACGGCCGGCCGGGCCGCTGACCGGCACCACCCCACGAGAACGAGAAGAGGCAGGAACGACATGGACGAGAACACCCGCTTCCAGGTGCTGCGCAACGACGAGGAGCAGTACTCGCTCTGGCCGGTCGACCTCGACGTCCCGGCCGGCTGGCAGCCGGTCGGCCGGGAGGGCACCGAGGCCGAGTGCTCCGCCTACGTCGACGAGGTGTGGACCGACATGCGCCCGCGCAGCCTGCGCGAGCGCATGGAGAACGCCGAGGCCTGACCCGACCGTCCCACCACGAGGAAGAGGAGTCCGCCGTGACCCCCGTGCTGCACACCGAACGCCTGGAGTTCGTCCCCTACCGGCCCGAGGACGAGGACGCCTTCGTCGCCCTGCTCCGCGACGCGGAGGTCTGCCGCTGGATGGGCCAGGACCTGGTGCCCGAACCGCAGCTGCGCACGCTGTTCCGCGCGATCCTGAGCGATGTGTACCCCCAGCGGCTCTTCGACGTCTGGGGCCTGTGGCTGGACGGCGCCTACGCGGGCCACGCGGAGGTGAAGCGGACCGGGAACGTCGACGGGCACGAGCTGGTCGCCGCCCTCGCCCCCGGCTTCTGGGGCCGCGGCCTGGGCACCGAGGTGGTCCGCGGCCTGATCCGCTACGCCGCCGACGAGTTGGGGCTCAAGGAGGTCTACGGCCTGGTGGGCGCCGAGAACACGCCGAGCCTGGCGATGTGCGAGAAGCTGGGCTTCCGCCACCTGCGGGACTCGGTGGACGAGGACGGCACGGTGGCCAGGGTGGTGGTGGTCTCCACGACCGGCGAGGCCTGACCCCGGGCCCGGCCCCCGACCGGCCCCCGGCGTGCTCGGCCGCGCCGGGGGTCGCTGTCAGTGGTGGATGGCACAGTGGCGGCCATGACACTCATGCCTGACGGCCGGGCCTTCCCGCCGCCGCACGCCGACGAACGCGCCACGCTGGAGGGCTGGCTGGAGTTCCAGCGGGCCACGCTGGTGCAGAAGGTCTCCGGGCTCGACGACCGGCAGGTGCGGCTGGCCTCGGTGCCGCCGTCGACGCTGACGCTGCTCGGCCTGGTGCAGCACCTCACCGAGGTCGAACGCACCTGGTACCAGCGGGTGTTCGCCGGCCGCACGGTGCCGCCGGTGTACGGCCCGGAGAATCCGGACGGCTACGGCCTGGACGAGGCCCGGGGGATGACGGAGGCGCTGGCGAACTGGCGGGCCGAGGTCGAGCACGGCCGCGAGCTGGCCGGGGGAGCGCCGCTGGACTCGCCGGGCCCGCTGGACCGGCGGATCGCCGGGATCGTCGGCTCGGACACCGTCTCGCTGCGCTGGGTCCTGGTGCACCTGATCGAGGAGTACGCCCGCCACAACGGTCATGCCGACCTGCTCCGGGAGGGCATCGACGGCGTCACGGGCGTCTGAGGGGCACCGGCGCCGGGACGGGCCGCGCAGCCGGGCGGGGGAGCCGCAGCGCCAGCAGGGCTCCCGCCGCCGCCACCCCGGTCGTCGCCAGGGCGACCGGGGTGAGCGCCGTGCCGGGTGCGGCACGGCCGGCGACGGTGGTGGCGAGGGCGATACCGAGGGCCGGTCCGATGTTCATCACGGTCTGCTGGAGCCCTCCGGCGACTCCCGACTCGGCGTCCGCCGCACCCCGGACGACGGCGGAGGTCGCGGTCGCCATCACCGCGCCGAGGCCGCCGCCGAGCAGCAGGAAGCAGCAGCCGATCGCGGTGTCGCCCGAGTCCGGTCCGAGCCGGGAGGTGAGCAGGGTGCCCGTGGTGATCAGTGCCATGCCCGTGAAGACGGTGGCGCGCACGCCGTGACGCCTCGCCAGCCAGGCCGAGGCGGGCGCGCCCACGATCATCGCCACGGCGAGCGGCAGCCCCCGCAGGGCGTTGTGCAGCGGATCCAGCCCGAGCACCTCCTGGAGGAAGTAGGTCGCGGGGAAGAGCGTGCCGAGCACCGCCGCCGATGCCGCGAGCAGGACGCCGAGCGCCGGCCCGACGGCCGGTGAGCGGAGCAGGGCGGGCGGTACCAGCGGGCAGGCGGTCCGGCGCTCGTGCCGGGCGAAGGCGAGGGCGGCGAGCCCGGCCGTCGCGAGGCCGAGGACCGTCCCCGTCGACCACCCGTCGGTCGGCAGGACGGCCAGGGTGTGCACCAGGCAGACCAGGGCGAGTGCCAGCAGTCCCGCGCCGGGCAGGTCGAGGCCGCCGCCGGCCGGCTCGGTACGGGCCGCGGGCACGGCGAGGGCCGCGACCAGAGCCGCGGCGGCGGGCAGCAGGCCGAGCAGGAAGACCGCCCGCCAGCCGAAGTGGGTGGTGAGCGCGCCGCCGACCAGCGGTCCGGCGGCGACCGCGAGGCCGAGGGCGGCGGTGCGCACGGCGATCGCGCGGGGTAGCAGGTCGGCGGGCCAGACGGCCCGCAGCATGCCGATGGTGGCGGGCTGGAGCAGGGCGCCCGCGAGGCCCTGGGCCACGCGCAGCGCGATCACCCAGCCGATGCCGGGTGCCAGGGCGATCGCGGCGGAGGTGGCGGCGAAGCAGACCACCCCCGCCACGAAGAGCCGCCGGTGGCCGTACCGGTCGCCGAGCCGCCCGGCGAAGACGAGGAGCGCGGCGACGGTGACGAGGTAGCCGCTGCTGGTCCACTGGACGGCGGCCAGGGAGGCGTGCAGGTCGCGCTGCAGGGTGGGCTGGGCGACCGTGAGCACCGTGCCGTCGACGGCGACCAGGACGGCGCCGGTGATGCTCGCGGCGAGGGCGAGCCCCCGGTGGCGGGCGGTCACCGGTCGGCCGGGCCGAGGTGGGCGGTCAGGGCGGCGCGCAGCACGGGTTCGATGCTGTCGCTGTCGCTGTCGCTGTCGCTGTCGCTGTCGCTGTCGCCGTCGCTGCCGGTGGCCAGGGCGAGGCTGCCCCAGCTGCGGAGTTGGGCCAGGCCGTGCAGGTTGGCCCAGAGCGCGGCGGTGGCGGCGGTCGGGTCCCCGCCCTGCGGGTGGAGTTCGCCGACCAGGCCGACGAGGGTGCGGAACAGCGGCAGGGTGGAGCGGCGCAGTTCGGTGCCGCTGCCCTCCAGCAGGTCGTGGCGGAACATCAGCTCGAACAGGCCGGGGTTGGCCGCGGCGAAGCCGAGGTAGCCGCGGGCGAGGGCCTCGATCCGGGCCCGGGGGTCGGCCCCGGTGCCGGAGGCGAGGGCGTCGGCACCGGCCAGGGTGTCGGTGAGCCGGCCGAAGCCGTGTCGGGCGACGGCGGCGAGCAGTTCTCGGTGGGTGGGGAAGTAGCGGCGCGGTGCTCCGTGGGAGACCCCGGCGCGGCGGGCGATCTCCCGCAGCCCGAGGGCGTGGACGCCCTCCTCGGTCACCAGCTCGATGCCGGCGGCCACCAGCCGGGCGCGCAGGTCGCGGTCCTGTTCGGTCATGGACACTGTCTACCGGATCGCCGTAGACAGTGTCTACTCGCCGGGCCGCGGGTCCGCCGGGCAGAATCGCGGGCATGGACGAAGGCGGCGAGTCGGCCTGCTGGCTGGACCGGGTGTGCCCGGAGTGCGGGCGGTTGCGGGAGCGGCCCGGCCGGGGGCCGTGCGAGAACTGCGGCGCGGGCGGGGACCCGGTCGGTGCGGCGGACGGCGAGCCGGACGGGGACGCCGAACGGCCGGGCCGGGGCGACGCCTGAGCGCCGCCGCCGGCCCGGCCGGGTAGTGCCGGGGCCGCGCTACTGCGGCGGCTGGTCGCGGAACTGCTCCTTGAGCTTGTCCTGGGCGGTGTCGACCTGGCTCTGGTACTTGCCCTGGGTGCGTTCGTCGACGTAGTCGCCGGCCTTGTCGACACCCTTCTCGGCCTGGTCCTCGTGGCCCTTCAGCATGGCCTTGAGCTTATCCAGCATGGACATGTGGTCACCCTCCTGGATGAGACGCCCCCACCCCTCCAGGATCACCGCCCAGGGCGTCCCGCGCACCTCGCGGCCGCGCGGCGCCCTTGGCAAGGCGGTCCGCGTCCTGTCAAATCGTGAACCCACCGACCGTCGGAAGGAGTCGCCTTGAAGCCCCGCTCCCGTCACCGATCCCGTTTCCGGACGTCCCCGCTCGCCGCCCTGACCGCCGCCGCCCTGGTCGCCCCGTTACTCCTGGTCGGCGCGGGCAGCGCCAACGCCGACCCGGACCCGGCCCGCCGCGGCGCCAAGCTGGCCGAGCGGCTGGTCGGGGCCAGCAGCGCCGAGGACGCCCGGGACACCCTGGTCGCGCTGCAACGGTTCGCCGACCGCAACGGCGGTACCAGGGCGGCCGGTTCGAAGGGCCACGACCTGTCCGCGCGGTACATCGCCGAACAGGCGCGGCGGGCCGGGCTCAAGGTCTCCCGGCAGGACTTCGAGTACACCTTCTTCGACGCCCGCTCCCAGCGCCTGGACGTGCTGTCACCGAAGGCGGAGTCGGTACCGGTCCTGGCGATGACCTACTCGGTGAGCGGCCCGGAGGCGGGCCTGACCGCCGAGTTGGGCGTCGCCCCGGTGGGCGCCGCCACCGGTTGCACGCCCGCCGACTACCCGGCGGGCTCCGTCACCGGCCGGATCGCGCTGATCCGGCGCGGCGGGTGCAGCTTCGCCGAGAAGCAGGCGGCCGCGGCCACGGCCGGCGCCCTCGGGGCGCTGATCTACAACAACACCGACGGCGAGCTGAACGGGACCCTCGGCGAGCCCACCGCCGGGAAGGTCCCGACCGGCGGGATCGCCAAGGCGGCCGGCGAGGCGCTGGCCGCCCAGGCCGCCGCCGGGCCGGTGCGGGTGACCCTGGACCTCCGCACCTTCATGGAGCAGCGCAAGACCTGGAACGTCATCGCCGAGACCCGGGGCGGTGATCCGGCGAACACCGTGATGATCGGCGCCCACCTGGACTCCGTCCCGGCCGGGCCCGGCATCAACGACAACGGCTCCGGCGCGGCCGGCATCCTGGAGGTCGCGAAGAACCTCGGCACCCGGCCGGTGAAGAACAAGGTCCGGTTCGCCTGGTGGTCCGCCGAGGAGTTCGGCCTCAAGGGCTCCGAGGCGTACGTGAAGTCGCTCTCCGACGCGGACCGGAAGAACATCCGGCTCTACCTCAACTTCGACATGATCGCGTCCCCCAACTACGCGCAGTTCGTCTACAACGGCTCCGGCAGCGCGGGCGGCGGCGCGGGCCCGGAGGGCTCGGCCCAGATCGAGCGGTTCCTCACCGACTACCTGGACGGCCGCGAGCTGCCGCACGACCCGTCCGCCTTCAACGGCCGCTCCGACTACGGTCCGTTCATCGACGCGGGCATCCCGGCCGGCGGCACCGACACCGGCGCCGAGGTGATCAAGACCCCCGAGCAGCAGTCCCGTTACGGCGGCACGGCGGGCACCGCCTTCGACGCCTGCTACCACAAGGCCTGTGACGACCTGGACAACCTCGACCCGGCGGCCTTCGACGTCAACATCGACGTGATCGCCCACGCCGTCGGCACCTACGCCTGGGACCTCTCCTCGCTCCAACGGCCCGTGCCCGGGCAGCGCCCGGCCGCTCGGGCGGCCGCCGGAGCGGGTACGGACACCCCGGGCGGCACCGGAGCCGGCGATGCCGGAGCGGGCGGCGCCGACGCCCACGCGGTGGCGGCCTGACGCCCGGGTGGGCCCGCTGCCGTCCTCGGGCGGCGGGCCCACCCACCGGCCGTGCGCACACCGTCCATCCGGCACCTCCCGTCGGCCATCGCCCCTGGTGGGTCAGGGTACGGGCCACCGTAGTGGACGCCACTGACAATCGGCCCCCGGCCCTGTACGGTGCCGCGCGGAGCGCATCCGCCGAGACCCGGTGGGTGCGCCGAGTCCGGTCCTGACACCATGGGACCGAGATCACGAGATCACGACACCGTGACACCCTCGGAGGAGTCAGCAACATGAGCACGCACTACGACGTCGTCGTCCTCGGCGCGGGCCCCGGCGGCTACACCGCCGCCGTCCGTTCGGCCCAGCTGGGCCTGAAGGTCGCGGTCATCGAGGCCAAGTACTGGGGCGGCGTCTGCCTCAACGTCGGCTGCATCCCCTCCAAGGCCCTGCTGCGCAACGCCGAGCTCGCCCACATCTTCACCAAGGAGGCCAAGACCTTCGGCATCAAGGTCGAGGGCCAGGTGACCTTCGACTTCTCCGAGGCCTTCAAGCGCAGCCGCTCGGTGGCCGACGGCCGGGTCAAGGGCGTCCACTACCTGATGAAGAAGAACGGCATCACCGAGTACGACGGCTGGGGCACCTTCGTCGACGACCACACCCTCCAGGTCGCGCTCAGCGGCGGCGGCTTCGACGTGGTCACCTTCGACCACTGCGTCATCGCCTCCGGTGCCACCACCCGCCTGCTGCCCGGCACCAGCCTGAGCGAGCGCGTGGTGACCTACGAGGAGCAGATCCTCACCGAGCAGCTGCCGGAGAGCATCATCATCGCGGGCGCCGGCGCGATCGGCGTCGAGTTCGCCTACGTGCTGCACAACTACGGCGTGAAGGTCACCATCGTCGAGTTCCTGGACCGCGTGGTGCCGCTGGAGGACGTCGAGGTCTCCACCGAACTGGCCAAGCAGTACCGCAAGCTGGGCATCGAGGTGCTCACCTCGACCCGGGTCGAGTCGATCGACGACAGCGACCCGAACGCCAAGGTGCGGGTGACCGTCAGCAAGGACGGGCAGCAGCAGGTGCTGGAGGCCGACAAGGTGCTCCAGGCGATCGGCTTCGCGCCGCGGGTCAACGGCTACGGCCTGGAGAACACCGGCGTCAAGCTGACCGACCGCAACGCCATCGCGGTCGACGGCCGCGGCCGTACCAGCGTCGACCACATCTTCGCGATCGGCGACGTCACCGCCAAGCTGATGCTCGCGCACGCCGCCGAGACGATGGCCGTGATCGCCGCCGAGACGATCGGCGGGGCGGAGACCATGGAGGTCGACTTCGCCATGATCCCGCGCGCCACCTACTGCCAGCCGCAGATCGCCTCCTTCGGCTACACCGAGGCCCAGGCCCGCGACCTCGGCTACGACGTCAAGGTCGCCAAGTTCCCGTTCACCGCGAACGGCAAGGCGCACGGCCTCGGCCACCCGATCGGCTTCGTCAAGGTGATCTGCGACAACACCCACGGCGAGCTGCTCGGCGCCCACCTGATCGGCCCCGAGGTCACCGAGCTGCTGCCCGAGCTGACGCTGGCCCAGCAGTGGGACCTCACCGTCCACGAGGTCGCCCGCAACGTGCACGCCCACCCGACCCTGGGCGAGGCGGTCAAGGAGGCCATCCACGGCCTCGCCGGTCACATGATCAACATGTGACGACCCGGACGTGCCGACGGTGCGACCCCGCTCCGGCGGGGTCGCACCGTCGTGCCTTCCCCTCTCAGCCCCGGCCCGAGATCAGGCCCAACCGGCCGTCGAAGCGCCGGTAGAGCACCCGGCCCCGGCCGCCCGCCGGGTGGGCGAAGAACAGGAACGGCAGCTCCGCCCCCCACCAGCCGCCGGACGGCCTGCCGCTCGGTGAGCGTCGGCGCGCCGTGCGGGCTGAGCGTGATCGGCGCCGTGCGGCGCCCGGACGGGCCGTCCGGCCTGGTCCGGGCCAGCCGGTAGCCGGTGGGGCCGACCCGGTAGAGCACGGCGTCGGTCTCGGTGGCCGGGTCGGTGAAGGGGTGGATGTCGTAGTCCATCGCGTCCATCGTCCGGGCGGCCGCCTCGGGCGTGCACCGGACCAGGGCCGGCTCCTTGCGGCGGACGATCCGGTCCGCACCCTCGGCGGCCACCGGGGGAGCGGGCGTCGCCGGGGCGGGCCACGGGCGCGGCGCCCAGCTGCCGGTGACGGACCGGATCCGGCCGAGCAGGGACTCGGCGACCCGGTCGAGCGAGGCGCCCGGCTCGGCGGCGGCCCGCTGGACCCGGATCCGCCGTCCGTCCACCTCGGCGTTCGCCTGCGCCAGCACCCCGCCGGCCACGGCGCTCAGCCGGATCCGCAGCGCCTCCACCAGCGTGCCGGCCCCGCCGGCGAGGGCCTCACCCGCCGCGATCCGCCCCCGGGCCTCGGCCAGGGCCTCAGCCGCCGCGCCGCCCTCGAACGCCCCCACCGTGATCAACCCGCCCATCGCCCAGGCCCTTCCGCCGCCGCGCGCCGCGTCCCTCCGGCGCGACCGGCCACCAGGATCCCGGCCCGCCCGGGGCGGCGGCCAGGGCCCAACGACCCCACCGCCCCGGGCCGGCGGCTCACGGTCCAACGCAGCAGGCGAAGGCGTATCGCTAACTCCCTCCCAGCGGGTCAGTACCGCCAAGTACCGCGCCTACGATGCGTCGACGGCCTTCGCGGACCGCACCGCATGGGAGAGAGCATGCACGAAGGCCTGCTTCCCGCCCTGGGCCAGAAGGTGATCGTGGGCGAGAAGCAGCAGATCCTCCTGGAGCAGCCCCACGGCGCCGACCAGGACCGGCTGCTGGAGCTGCTGTTCGACGACGCCGAGCGCCACATCGAGGCGATCCGCTCCAGGCTCGAACTCGCCGCAGGCGATGTCCCGCCGGACGGCTGGTTCACCCTCGACGCGGCGACCGAGAACGGCCTCAGCATCGAGATCGACTTCAACGTGCCTGCGGGGAACGTGCCGGTCGCGCCGAGGTGCTACCAGCGCCTCCACACCGCCCGTGCCGTCGCCACCGAGATCCTGGCCGAACGCCGCGCCACCCTGCTGACCGACCCGCTACGCCTCGTCGTTGACGGCGTCGTCACCGTGGACCGCGCAGCCAACCTGACTGGCATCGAACGCCAACTCGCTCAGCTCCAGGCCACCCTGGGGCCGGACGAGGCGGCGTCCGGTGACGATGGACTTGGCCACCTCGTCACCGGTTACCTGAGCCCCGCACGGTGCACCCGGTAATCGGGTCACCAAGTAGTCCAGAGTCCCGTCGGTTGGAATGTACAGGTGGCCACCTCCCCGGATTTCAATCCGGAGAGGTGGCCACACCGAGCAGGTTCTTACGCTAGGTCAGCTTCGTACGAGAGCGGTCCACTTCTGGGCGGGGCTGCTGTTGCAGTCCCAGAGTTGGAGTCGGGCGGTGTTGGTGACGGTGCCGCCGGGGAGGTCGATGCAGCGGCCGGAGGCGGGGTTGTAGAGGCTCCCGTCGGGCCTGGGGATGAAGGTCTGCTGCGGTGCACTGTTGCCGCAGTCCCAGATCTGCAGGGGGGTGCCGTTGGCGGTGCCGCGCCCGGTGGCGTCGAGGCACTTGCCGAGGGCGCGGAGGCTACCGTCGGGCTTGGGGGTCCACTGTTGGGCGTTGCTGCCGTTGCAGTCGTACAGCTGGACGGCGGTGCCGTTCGCGCTGCTGCCGCCGGCGATGTCCACGCACTTGCCGGACTGGGCGGTGTAGGTGATGGGGCTGTTCTCGGCGTAGAAACTCAGGACACCGGTCATGGCGGTGTCCCAGATGTAGTAGGGATCGGTGCCGACGGTGGTGGGGTGGCCGGTGGAGTACTGGATGATGCCGTTCTGGGTCATGCCCCAGAGGGTGGGCGAACCGATGCCGGTGAGGTCGCCGTCGGAGCCGATGACCGGCCAGTAGGCGGCGGTGATGCCGGTGCCGATCTTGGTGTCGGTGGCGATGCTGGTGACAGTGGGGTAGTTGGTGGTACGTCCGAAGGGCCCGGCGACGGCGATGACGCCGGTGTTGAAGGTGTAGCCGCGCAGCTCGCCAGTGCTCTTGTTGCGGGCCCACAGGCCGGGGTGGCCCTGGTTCGCCCAGTCACCGGGGGAGATGAGGTCCCAGCCGTTCCAGCCGGTGGCGGCGACCTTGGTGGGCGAGCCGAAGAGGGCATTGCCTATGGCGGGGTAGAACCAGAGCGCTCCACCGGTGCCGTCCGGGTTGGTCTCGACGGTGAACAGGCCGGTGCGGTTGACGAACCTCTTGTTGGCGTTGAGCTTGGTGCTGCTGGGGTCGCCGCTGGCGGCGATCTGCCAGGTGGTGGACCAGTCGGCGGCGTTGTAGCCGGTGCAGTCGGTCAGCTTCGGGTCGCAGGCGGGCTTGGCCAAGGAGCTGTTGGCGTCGAAGACGCCGGTGACGCCGGCGTTTCCAGGGTTCTGGTAGTACCAGAGGTTCGTGTCGCCGTCCTTGTGGACGATGAGGTCGTCGACGTTGTTGACATCGCGCAGGCTGCCGCGGTGGGTGGTGTGGTAGTTGGCCCAGGAGTCGTGGCCGGGGGAATTGGCCTTCGGTGCGGCCAGCGGTGCCTTCGCGGCGGTGGCGGGGATGCTGTAGGCGCGCAGGTCTCCGTTGGGGTCGGCGGTGAGGATATCGGGCAGGGCGTCGCCGGTGACGTCGCCGAAGGTCGGCGCGGGGCTGTTGGGGTTCCAGGGTGCGTAGAAGGAGTACTGGGCGATGGGGGAGAGGTTGCCGGCGTTGTCCTCGGCCTGGACGTAGAGGACGTTGGTGCCCCAGCGACCCGCGGTGACCTGGATCTGCCCGGTGGGCATGGAGCTGCCACACTGCCAGGTGGAGTCGACGAGCTGGGGGTCGAAGCTCCAGCGCAGGCAGACCACGCCGGAGGTGTAGCCGCCGCTGGGGCTGGGGTCAGTGGCGGTGAAGGGGATGCCGCCGCTCTGGCCGGCGTAGATCTGCGGGGTCTGGCCGTTTCCGCTGGGCGGGAACTGCTTGCTGGTGTCGGCGACGGTGGTGGGGAAGGTGAGGGTCGGCGGGGTGAGGTCGACCTTGAAGTAGCAGTTCGGTGTGGGGGCGGACCAGGGGGTGTCGCCGAGGCCGTCGGTGGCCTGCATGTCGTAGCCGTAGGCGTGGCCGTCCTGGATCAGGCCGGCGGGCAGCTGGAAGCTGGTGGTGCCGCCGCTGTTGACGTTGGGCGTGGTGCCGCTTGCTCCGTTGGAGGAGTTGTAGTCCCAGATGTGGTCCCACGTGGCGACCTGGGCCTGGGTGGGGCTGCTGACGGTGGCGTTGAGCCATACGGCGTTGTTCTGGGCGGAGCCGGCGCCGAGCCACGCCCAGTCGTTGGCGTTGCCGTCGCCGCAGGACTGATTGGTCGCCGCGGGACTGACCGTGGTGGGGGCGGGCCACACCCCGGGGTTGGTGGGGACGTTGGGCACCCGGTCGTACATCACGGACAGCGTCGGCTGGTAGGTGAAGCGTTTGAAGGCGTACTGGTTGTTCTCGTCACCGTAGAGGCCGAATGTCAGCTGCCCGTAGTTGACGTACTGCTTCATCGCGCCGGTGATGTCGAAACTGAACGGCACGTTGCCGTAGCAAGCTTGGTCGTGTCCGGAGCCGCCGACCGATGCCGTATCGCCGAGCTGACCGCCTTGCTGTCCGGGCTGGTTCGACCAGGTCGTGCCGTTGCCGATCGGCCCGTTGGTGACGTACAGGTTGAGCGGATAGTTGGTGGTGCAGGACCAGTCGGCAGAGACGTACTCCTGCATGGTCATCGTCGCGGAGTGGACGACCGCCCCGCCGAGCGAGCTGATGTCGAACTGGTAGAAGCTGCGCTCGATGTCGACGGGTGAGCAGCTGCCGCCGTTGGGGTAGTAGCCGCACTTGCCGACGCCTGGGTGGTCGGCGTCCTTGGGACCCTGGCGGTTCCAGTTGCCGGGGCTGTCGTGGGCGGACTGGACCCAGGTCCACGAGTTGCCCGTCAGGGTCCAGGGCAGGTAGTCGGGGTCGATGTAGTACGGGGCGGTGCCGTGGGCCAGGAGGTCCTGGTCGGGGGTGAGGTCGATGCCGTTGTTGTCGGCCTTGACCTGCATGGTGGAGACCTTGGAGGCCGTTCCGGGGCCGGTGTCGGAGCCGAGGGCCGGTGCCTGGCTCGCGTCCGTCGGCGCGGGGGCGGGCGTGTCCGCTGCTGCGGCTCTGAACGTCATGGCGCTTCTTGTCGCGGGCGCGGGTGCGGTGGTGCTGTCCCACATCTGCGGGGTGCGGGAGACCCAGCGGGGCTTGCCGTCCGAGCCTACGACGGTGATGCTGCCGTGTTCGTCGCTCTTGACGCTGACGCCGTCGAGGGTGGTCCCGAAGTGCAGGTTCTTCAAGACCGGGTTGGCGGCCGCTGTCTGGGTCCTGACGACCAGGACGGTGGTCAGGCCTCCGAACTTGGTGGCGGTGACCTTGAGGTCGATGTCGGGGGCGACGGACGGGTAGACCAGGCTGTCACCGCTGACGGTCGGCACAGGCAGCGAGAACGGGGCCGACAGCGCGAGCTTCTTCCCGTCCGGACTGGTCATCGTCGCCAGCGGACCGTCCCCGCCCTTGGACAGCGCCACCTGTCCTGCCGCGGACTTGGGCGAGAACGTGCCGTCCTGGTTGGCCACCAGGGTGGCGTCCAGCCCCTGCCAGGCGCCGCCACGGCGCACACGCTGCTGCTCCAGGTGGTTGGTGAGCGCGAGGTGGCCTTCGGGGGTGGCGACGGTCTCGCTGTACTCGGTCGTGAGCGAGTCGATCGGGACGTTCTTCTGCGTGGCCTTGGCCTCGGCGATGGCCTTCTCGGTCGCGCCAGCAGGTGGTCGTTCCTGCAGCTGCTTCGCGGTGATGGCGTCGATTGTTGCCTGCGACGGTACCGACGGTGCGTCGGCGGCGTGGGCGCTGAGCCCGGAAAGGCCAGTGGTGAGTGCGACAGCGGTTGCCACGGTCATTGCCCTGAGTGGCACACCGTTGAAGCGGCGCTTTCTGTTCAAAGCGGGAAACTCCCCCCAAAGTACACGGACTACCTGCATAGGCACAGGTCAGAGGCACCGTAGGGGGACGGACTGACATCGGCCAGTTCAAGTTCGGTGGTGAAGTCCAGGCTTGGTGCGAAATAGCCGCTTCGTGCACCTCCGTGAGAATCCTCACCACGGGGCTTCTCTTGACCGTCCGCCATCAGGTGCCGCTAGCATTCGCCGGTTCGGATACAGGACGTGCCTCCCGTATTCCGGGGGGTCAATGCTTTGGGGATATAAGAGAGTGTCAATTATACAACGATCAGGCAACGGAAGAGAAAAGAGCAGGAGGGGGAGACTGCGCGAACGGCTCGCGGCCGTCACGACGGCCGCTGTCCTCGGGTCCCTGCTCGCACCCCTGCCGATCGCGGCTGCCGCGGACGGGCCGGACTACTCGCGCAAGTGGTCGCCGCCGAACACCGCTCTGCCGAAGACGCCTTCGGTCGAAGGGCAGAACGCGGCCCTGGTGCCGATTTCGAAGCCGGAACACCCGGTGCCGCCGAGCTGGACCCCGCCGAAGGACTCCAGGGCGGTTCCGAGCGGCCATGCCGCGGTGACGCTCGGGTCCGCACCCGAAGCACACCCACTGGCTGAGGGCGAGAAGCCGAAGGCCGGCGCGGAGGCCAAGGCCTCGGGACTTCCAGTCACCCTAGCGCCGCTGGCCGGCTCGTCGGCCGCGGGCCAGACGATCCAGGTCGAGATGGCCGACGCCAAGACCTCGGCGACCGCCGGGATCCCCGGCGTTGCAGTGACCCTCACACGCCTCGGCTCGGGTGACGACGCACCCGTACGCCTGGGCGTCGACGCATCGAGCCTGGACGCCGCCTTTGGGGCAGACTGGGCCGCCCGGGCCCACCTGGTGGTCCTGCCCGGTTGTGCGACGACGACGCCGCAGACTGCCGACTGCCTCAAGCAGACGCCGCTGGAGTCGCACTATGACCCCTCCGTGAAGGAGCTCGTCGCCGACATCCCGCTGAACGGAACGGGCACTGCCAAGGCCTCGACCGCTCCGGCCACCAAGACCGCCCTTGATGTCTCCGGCGCGGCTCGCGCTGTGTACGCGGGCTCCAGCACCACCTCCACCACGGTGGGTGTGGTTTCGGGGGCCTCCAGCGGGGCTGGAACCTATGCGGCGACCCCGCTCGGGGTCTCGCAGGGCTGGGCCGCCGGGAGTTCGTCCGGCGCTTTCACCTACGGGTATCCGGTGCAGGTTCCACCGGCGTTGGTCGGGTCGGCTCCTACGGTGTCGCTGTCGTACGACTCGGCGTCGGTAGACGGCCGGACCTCCTCGACGAACGCGCAGGCCTCCTGGATCGGCGACGGCTGGGACCTCGGTGCCGGCTTCGTTGAACGGTCGTTCAAACCCTGCTCGCTGGACGGCATTACCGGCTCCGGTGACCAGTGCTGGGGCGGTGCGAACATGACCCTTTCGATGGGGGGCCACTCCGGGCAGCTGGTGCCCGACGACTCCTCCTGCCAGTCGGGCGCGCCGGCCGCGATGGAGCAGACGGCTTGCACCTGGCACCTGAAGAACGACGATGGCACGAAGGTACAGTTCTTGACCGGTGCCACGAACGGCACCTGGAACGGCTCCTACATCAAGGTCACCGATACCGAAGGCACCGTCTACTACTTCGGCCTGAACCATCTGCCGGACGCGAGCGGCAACCCGACCACGCTGGGTGCGGACTCCGGCTCGGCGTGGACCGTCCCGGTCTACTCCCCCAACAGCGGGGACCCCTGCTATGACCCGGCCAAGGGTCAGGGATCGTGGTGTCAGAGCGCCTGGCGCTGGAACCTCGACTACGTCGTCGACCCACACGGCAACCTGACCACCTACACCTACACCCCCGAGAGGAACTACTACTCCCGCGGCGGCGCCCAGAACAACGGCAACGGCACCAGCACGGCCTACACCCGCGCCGGCGTGCCCGCCACCATCGGCTACGGGCAGCTCCTCTCGGACCAGCTGAACAACAACGGCGCCTACAACCCCGCCGCGAAGATCGTCTTCAACACCTCCGAGCGGTGCGTCACCTCCACCGCGGCCTGCGATCCGTCCCAGCGCACCGCGGCCAATGCCGCGAACTGGCCGGACGTCCCGCTGGACCAGCAGTGCGACGCCACCACTCCCTGCACCGCCTACGGGCCGACTTTCTGGACCACCAAGTGGCTGGCTTCCATCACCACCCAGGTGAAGGCCAACGGCACCTACCAGACGGTGGACTCGTACGCGCTCAACCACACGTTCATCAACGTGCAGAACGCCACCGAGAACACCCAGGTCCCCTGGCTGGCCTCAGTTCAGCGCACCGGCCAGGACACCCAGGCCACCGGCGGCTCGATCACACTGCCGCCGGTGTCCTTCACCTCCCAGCTGCTGCCCAACCGGGTCGACGGCACCAACCTGGTCCCCGCACCGCCGGCCTACAACCGGCCCCGCATCCAGCTGATCACCACCGAGACCGGCAGCACCATCGGCGTGAACTATGCCTCCGCCGCCTGCTCACGGGTCAACAGCGTCATGCCGGCCTCCGCCGACAGCGACACACTCTCCTGCTTCAACGTCAAGTGGAACCCGCCCGGCTCCATAGCCGGTGCGGCACCCGTGGACGACTGGTTCTTGAAGTACCCGGTCACCAGCATCACCGCGAATCCGGCAACCCCGGGATCGGTGCCGATGGTGACCAACTACACCTACGGGAAGGCTGCCTGGCACCGCAACGACTCACCGTCGACCCAGGACAAGAACCGCACCTGGGACCAGTTCCGCGGCTATGCGAACGTCACGGCCATCTCCGGGAGCGGCAAAGACGGGCCGCAGTCGCAGAAGACGACGACCTACTACCAGGGCATGGACGGCGACCTGCTGGCAAACGGCACCAGCCGCAGCGTCCAGGTGGCCGGCCCGATGGGCAGCCAGGTCACCGACTCCGACTGGCTCTCCGGCCGGACTCTGGAGTCGGACACCTACACCCAAGCGGGCGGCAGCATCGTGGACTACACGATCAACACCGCGAGCGGCCCGGTCACGACGGCGACGCACAGTCAGGGCAGCAACCTGCCCGCCCTCATCGCCCGCTACACGGCTACCAGCACGGCCACCACGTCACGGGCGTTGAAGGCCGACGGCACCTGGCGCACGGTGGTGCAGACCACCACGACCGACCCAGCGCACGGCAACAGGCTCGCCACCTCCATCGAGACCGCCGATGGCCTACCGGACATCTGCACCCGCACCAACTACGCAACCGCTTCGAACGCGCAGGTTCTGACCCTGCCGTCCGAGGTGATCGCCGTCTCCGGCGCCAACGCCTGCACCGCCACGCCAACTGCCGCCAACACGGTCTCCTGGAAACGAACCCTCTACGACGGCCAGTCCTTCGGGCAGCTCGGAGCGGCGCATGATGCGACCAGTGCACTAGCCCTCGATCACTTCGACTCCAGCGGAAATCCGCAGTTCGTCGCGGCCAGCGCAACGTACGACCAGTACGGACGCACGACGAGCGCGACCGACCCCAACACCACCGACACTGCTCACCCAGGCGGCGCGACCGTCACTACGGCCTACGCGGCGGTCGGCACGGGGGAACTGCCCAACAGTGTCACCGTCACCACCCCGGCGCCGGCCGGCGCCAGCGACGCCGTCACGGGCCGGGTCACCACCACCACGTTCGACCCCGCACGTGCATTGCCGGTGACAGTGACCGACCCCAACGGCCGTACGAACACCGCGTCCTACGACGCACTCGGCCGGGCAACCGGTGTGTGGCTGCCGGGCCGGGACACCAAGGCCAGCGCCAACAAGACCTTCGCCTACTCCCTCCCGGGCGTGGTCAACAATGCCGCCGCGCCTCCCACCGTGACCTCTTCCGACCTGCTCGCGAGCGGCGGCTACGCCGTCAAGATCGACATCATGGACGGGCAGGGACGGACCGTCCAGACCCAGTCGACACCGGCGCTCTCCGCCTACACAGGCCGGCTGATCACCGACACCGTGTATGACTCGCAAGGACACGTCACCCGGGCCAACAGCCCCTGGTACAACAATGACGCTTCACCCAGCACCACAGCGTTCCTGACCACCACGCAGAAAGTCCCGGCACAGACCTACAACGTCTACGACGGCCTGGGCCGCCCGGTGACTACGCAGTTCGTCGCCTACGGCGTCACCCAGACCACGACCATCACCGCCTACCCCGGGGCCGACCGGACCGACATCACCCCGCCCGCGGGCGCCACACCCACGTCGACCGTCACCGACGCACGCGGCCACAAGACCCAGCTGTGGCAGTACAAGACCGCTACCGCCACAGGCAACCAGGGCGACGCCGACGTCATCTCCTACAGCTACACCGCGGACGGCCACCTGGCCACGCAGAAGGACGCGGCGGGCAACACCTGGACACACGGCTACGACCAACGCGGCCGCGAAGTCACGAGCTCCGACCCCGATGTCGGCACCACGACTAAGGCCTACGACATCACAGGCCGACTCGCGTCGACCACCGACGCACGTGCGCAGACCACCGCGTACACCTACGACCTCCTCGGCCGCGTAACGGGCACCTACTCCGGATCGGTCAGCCCGGACCACCAGCTGACCGGCTCCACCTACGACACCGTCGTCAAGGGCAAGCCCTCCACCTCGACCCGCTACGTCAACGGGGCCTCCGGCATCGCCTACACCAGCTCCGTGCTGACCTACGACACCGTCTACAACCCCACCACGACCACCATCACCATCCCCGGTACGGAAATCGGCCAGGGCACCACCCCCTTCACCTACACCTACCAGGCACAATATGACCCGATCACCGGCGCACTGACCGACGACGACCGCTCGGCCGTCGGCGACATCGCCGAGGAAACGGTCCACTACACCTACGACGCCTACGGCCCGCTGCGTTCCTATGGCGCGGTCGGCGGCGCCACCTACGACCTGTCCTCGGACTGGGACGCCTACGGCCGCAGCATCCGCGCCACGGTCAACCCCTGGGGCACCCAGATCGTCGTCACCAACACCTACGACGAGTCCACCGGCCGCCAGCTGTCGCAGTTCGTCGACAAGCAGACCGCCGCCACCGGCGCCGTCCAACAGCTCACCTACGCCTACAACCCCGTCGGGCAGCTCACGGCCGTCCGAAACATCCCGGACAACATCCCGTCGTCCACCGACCTCCAGTGCTTCGGCTACGACTACCTCGGTCGGCTCACCAACGCCTGGACCGACACCGGAACGCTCACCCAGTCCCCGCAGCCCACAGTTGGAGGCATCGGCGCCTGCGCCAACTCCTCCCCGACCACCGGCGTCCAGGCACCCCTGAAGACCACCGTCGGAGGCCCCGCCGCGTACTGGCAGAGCTACGGCTACGACCTCACCGGCAATCGCACCCAGCTCGTCCAGCACGACCCGTCCGGTGACACCACCAAGGACACCACCACCAACCAGACCTATTCGGTTCCCGGAACCGTCAACACCCCGACCGCCGCGCCCAACACCGGCGGTGGTACCGGCGGCCCGCATGCCCTGACCAGCACCATCACCAAGTCTCCGACTGGTACCACCGGCACCAGCGCCCAGTACGACGCTGCGGGAAACACCACCGCCGTCACCGACACCTCAGGCACCGCCACGCTGGCGTGGAACAGCGAGAACAACCTCGCCTCCTACACCAAGACAGGCAGCGCCGGAGCGACCACCTACCTCTACGACGCAGGCGGCAACCAGCTCATTCGCCGAGACCCCGGCAGGACCACCATCAACCTCGGTGGTGACGAGCTCGTCTACGACAGCACCACCAACACCGTCACCGGAGTCCGCTACCACCCGATCCCCGGTGGCCTCACCCTCGTCATCCAAGGCGGCAAGACCACCTACCAGATTGCCGACCACCACGGCACCGGCACCCTCGCCATCGACGGCACCACGCTGACCGAGACCCGGCGCCCAAGCGACCCGTTCGGCAACCCCCGCGGAACCCAGCCCACCACCTGGGCCGGGGACCACGGCTTCATCGGAGGAACCAAGGACGACGCTACCGGCCTCACCAACCTCGGAGCCCGCGAATACCAACCCACCACCGGGCGCTTCCTCAGCCCGGACCCGCTCCTCGACCTGGCCGATCCTCAGCAGTGGAATCCCTACGCTTACAGCAATAACAACCCCGTCAACCTCGCCGATCCCAGCGGACTCCGTCCCGATGGCACCTGCGGCGGCACGGCAGCATGCCGAACGACGGACGGCCACAACGTCGACGAAGCCTGGGGCCTCCAGGACGGCGGCTGGAATGTCGAGATCAGCAAGTCCGAGCTGGCCTACCTTCCCGGGGGCATCGGATTCCCGGAGATTCCGGACTACCAGAATGTTCTGAAACAGACCGTCAAGAACCTCGACAACCTCTACAAGGACCATGTTCGCTTCGGCAAGCCGCGCTATGAGGCGGAAGACCAGGTCCAGTACATAGCGGCGGCGCTCAACGCCTGCCATGTCGTGAAGGCCTGCCAAAAATCGGACGTCTATGGCACGCTCTGGGACCACCGGGCGGGCTGGGAGCTGGAGAACTTCGCGCCATTCGGCCCCGCCGAGTTGTCGAGCGCCGCCGCCTCCGCCGAACGCGCGGCAACCCAGAGTGCTGGCCGACCGGCATCAGGATCTGCAGGAGTTCGGGCGCCATCAGGGCGTGCAGGAATTCGGGGGTGTGACAGCTTCCCACCGAATACTCTCGTGCTCATGGCCGATGGCACCACCAAAGCAATCGGCGAGGTCCAGCCAGGCGACACCGTAGAAGCGAGCGACCCGCAGACCGGCGAGACGACCGGAAAGCCCGTCACCGACAAGATCGTCACCCCGGACGACTCCCGGTTCACCGACCTCACCCTGGCCAAGGCCGACAAGAACGGTACTCCAGGCACTGAGACCAAGCTCACCTCGACCGCCCACCACCCTTACTGGGACGAAACCGCCCACCAGTGGGTCCAGGCAGAGAACCTCCAGCCTGGACACCGGCTCTCCACATCTGACCGTGAGCCTCTCCTCGTTGTCTCCATCCGCACATACATCACCGAGCCTCAGGCCGCACATAACCTGACTATCGCTGACATACACACGTACTATGTACTGGCCGGGACCACGCCAGTTCTCGTGCATAACACTGGACCTGGCTGCGGGCTGCTTGAGGGTGAGCGGGATTATGACGTGTATCATCCAGTGACTAAAAATAGGATCACTGATATTGATCACGTCGGCGGAGGTGTGCTCTGGGAAGAGAAGAGCGCACTGTATGGCGATGACGCATGGATTTCGAAGCAGATTGACGGAAAGCTGAAGAAGTATCTCGATGCTCGCCAGTACATGCCTGGATATGAAAATGCTCCCATCGGCTTCCGGATGACCAATCCATCGATTGATCCTCGCTTCCGATCTGCACTTGAATCACACATCGATAATCTGAGGCAGGCGAATCCTGGCGTGGATATCAGGCTGGAGTTTGCTCGATGAGCTACTATTTCGAGGTTGCCGGCGAGACCGTATGGGATCCCTCTCTCCGCATTGGAAAGTGGTACCTATCCTTCGCGGAGAGTGCGGCAGAGCTGGTCCAGCGCCCGACCGGCTTGACACCGTCGGATGATGATACGTGCGCCGTAGACGTTCAGGTATTTCGACAGTTCGTCGAGGACTTGCTCGACTGCTATGGCTCGACGCGACACCCAGTTCAGCATGGTCTAATGCGAGGCGTGCTACTCGCATCTCTCGTAATGTTGGGGCGCGGAGGGGTTGTGATTGCTCCAAGGTCCGAGAGGGAAGCATCCCTGCTGGAGGAAGTGGAGGCCTTTGCGCGCTCGATGTAGGCGATAATCGGATAGCTCTCGATGTGATCGAGCGATAGGCCGATGGCTGGCGCGGAATGTGGGTTGTGAAAGGAATTGTCCAGCGGTTTTGAGGCGATTCTGACAAGCGACTTGCCGACCCTTGCGCGCCAAGCCTCATGAGTTGAGATGGAATAGCGAAATCCCCCGTCGGAACGGCTTTCGGCGGGGGATTTCGCCGTCTTGACGGCAGTAGTTGACGGCAACGTCAGCGGACGGGTGCTGCGCAAAGCGGTGGATCGCCGCCGTCGTCTTGCTGGGTGGGGTCGCGGAGGGCGTTGCCGAGGAGGTCTATGGCGTCGCGCTGGAGGCGGAGCCGGACGTGGGCGTACACCGTCGCAGTCACCCCGATGTGGGCATGGCCCAACAGTTCCTTGATCACGACGAGTTCGACGCCCTGTTCCAGGAGGAGGGTCGCCGCCGAGTGCCGGAGGTCGTGGAAGCGGATGTGGCGGAGCCTGGCGCTGCTGGTCGCGGTGCTGTGCGAATGAGCGCAGGCACGGGGTCGGCAGGACGATGCGGCGCTCGGAACTCTGGGTCTTGGTCGGTAGCGCGGTCAGGCCGCCGGTGTTGGTGCGCTGGAGGGTGCGGCGGATGCTGGCGGTGCCGCGGTCAGGTCGAGGCCTTCCCAGCGCAGGCCGAGGAGTTTGCCCTTGCGGAGCCCGGTGCGCAGGGTGTGCGGCTGCCTGTAGGTGGCCTGGCTGCGGCCTGCGGCGGGTGCGATGGCTAGTTCACGGCCCAGTTCGCCCCGGCCTAGATGAGTAATGCGAAGGGTTAGTGGTCGTAGGCGGTCAGCGAGCGCATGACGGGCTGGCCGGTGTGGTGGTTGTGCCAGATCACGCTGGTCAGAGCGAGGATACATCCCCTCAGCTGGGGTGCTGCAACGACCAATAGAGCCCAAGCTGCTCGGAGGGGCTCTTGGCGGTGGTCTGAGTTCGCCGACGTGTGACCGCCACCGCGCAGCATGACCCCGGATTCCCGGAGTGGCCGTCGATGTACCACTCCGGCGGATGTGACCGCGAGGCATAGGCATACCATCTGACGATACGTTTATCGTTGCGTGAATGGGATGACATGGCAGACATGGAAACCAATCAGCCCGTCGAGAGATCCAGCGGCCTCCAGGCGATCTGGGCCAACACTCTGGAGCCGCTACCCCCGCTGCCCTGGTATCGAAGAGTGCCGCGTACGGCCTGGATCGCGGGCGCCATAGCTGTCGCCCTCTTCACTACGCTTACCTGGGCCGTCGTGACGGGGGCGGGAGCCCTGCCCAAGCACCGGATCGTGCTAGTGGACCGGATCAGCGACCAACGGCGGATGCCGGACGACGAAGCCGTCAAGGCCATGCGCGGCGACTTGGAGAGGACTCTTACTGCAGCGAATCCGGTCCGGGAGGTGACGGTGGCCGGTTACGGCACAACCGGGTTGGGCAAGAGCGCCCTGCTGGTCGCCGGGCAGACTGGGACGTTCTCAGACGCCCGGGGACAGGTGGACAGGTATTTCGCCGGGATGGCCAACAGGATCGACGTGCCCGGCGGCGCGACGGTGGCCGACCGGCAGGACTACCCGGCGGGCCCCCTCGGCGGCGCGCTCGACTGCGCGGTGCTCCCCGACTCGGAGGCGCCGCAGACCACCTGCGTGTGGGTGGACGGAACAACAGTCGGCATCGTTGTCGACGAGACGGGCTCAAGTCGGCCGGAGGACCTGGCCAAGCGCACACTGGAGATCCGTGCGGCCGTCGAGGTCAAGGCTGGCGACTGACATGGCGAATTCGGAGATCCTCATTGACCCGTAGGAGGCGCGTTTCATGGGACTCGTGATGGATTGACTCCTACGAGGTCTTCCTGCTGGCCACCCCGGCGGTGTGGCCGAGCCCCGGACCGGAGCTGATCGACGGGCGCGGCGCGTCGACGGCGACGGTCAAGTGCCCGCCGCCGGGACGCGGGCCGAGCGGCGCTCACTGATCAGTACTGCCTTGCCTAGGCCGTGGACATCGCCCGCACCGGCCTCCTGGCCGACGGTCCCGCCGCCTTCGATGCCCTGTGCACCTGGGCCGCACCGAAGCTGCGCGCGGGAGTTCCAATCGTGGACGGCGTGCCGCTACTGCCTCTGGATGAGGCAGCCGGCATGATTCCGGCCGAGCTTCCTCGGCCGGGTGGTCCGGCGCTGACCAGCCCGCCGCTGGACATGCTCGCCGCCGCCGTGACGCGCACCGCCGTACGTCTATGGCGCGCGGACGGCGCCGACCCACGGGCCGCACTGCTGGACATGCTGACCGACGAACTCCTCTTCGCCGAGACCTCCAGCAACAGGTACTCGCCCTGCTGACCCCCTGATCTCGCCCAACACCACCGCGGAAGTCCCGCCATAGCATGCCGGAACCGCAAGCCCCGCCCCCACGCCCTCGTGGGTTTCACCTGGGACGAGATCGCGGCAGTCGCGGCGTTCTGGCCGTCACCGCCAACTGCCGTCCACGTGGAAGACGATGCCGTCAACCAGGTGCTGGGCCACCTGGTCGGGTAGCCGCACAGGGTCGAAGCCCGCTGGCACGAACACCTGACCCCGACTCCCGAGCAGGTTGCCCAGATACGGGACGACTGGTGCACCTATTACTCCGTCGATTGTGCTTCCGAGAGTAACCCTGGTCAGTACTGACAACACCGCTTCCGGTGCCCACGCCCATCGGGAGAAGTAGAGCCCTGAGGCCCGATTACTCTCCCCACAGGTAACGGTCCGAAACCGCCCTCGTGCAGCCCACACCGACGTCGTCCCCGTCAGATCGTGCCCATCACC
Source organism: Kitasatospora sp. NPDC059160 (assembly GCF_042755465.1). Classification (NCBI taxonomy): domain Bacteria; kingdom Bacillati; phylum Actinomycetota; class Actinomycetes; order Kitasatosporales; family Streptomycetaceae; genus Kitasatospora; species Kitasatospora sp. NPDC059160. The sequence continues at coordinate 89,709 of NZ_JBHZCN010000019.1, forward strand.
GTCGAGATCCCAGCTCGAGATCCGCCCACCACGGCCGCTCGGGCTGCTACCTCCACTCGTGGACGCCGTCGTGGTGGAGCAGCGGGTCGGCGCCGTCGGCGTGTTCGCGGTAGCCGCGCGGGCGTACGCAACCCGGCCGGCCCCTGGTTCGGAGTGGGGGCCGGTCGGGTCTTCGTGGCCGCATGCCGGCCACGTGCCTGTGACCGCGACGTGATCGCTGCTGCTCAGGGCGCAGATGCTAGCGACGGCCACGGTGCGCGCCGGGTGCTGGGGGAGTGTCGGCCGCACTTCCTAGGCTCGGACCATGACCACCCCCATCACAGACCCCGGCACCGCGATGCCCGAACCGGGCGGCGTCACTGCCCTCGTCGAGCGGGTGCTCCTGAGCGACAAGGACGGCGGCGACGGCCGCAGCCTCGCCTTCACGCCACTGTCCGTGCCGGTCGTCGCCAGGGGCAACACCGTCACCAACGTCGAGAGCACGGGCCCGGACGCGGCGGGCGGCACGGCGGTGGCCCGCCGGACGTGGACGTACATCGAGAAGGCCGGAGGCGCCGCGTGAGCACCCCGGCCGATCTCGACGCCGTACGCCACACCATGGAGACCACCGTGATGGTCGACACCGCACGGATCAGCAGGCCGACCGGCACCCCGGTGCTCGATGTCGAGACCGGGCTGGTCGGGCTCACCCCGACGACCAGGGTCTGGGAGGGCGGTGGTGCGGTGCTGAGCGCGCACGGCCTCGCCGCAGTGCTCAGAGACCCATGTGTAGCGTCCGACAGTCTTGTACCTAGCGCAGCTGGCCGCGCAGCCAGGCCTTGACCTCGGGGGTGACCTCGTCGGTGAGGTCCGCGAACTCGTGGTGCTTGGTCAGGAACTTGGCCACGTACGGGCAGATCGGCACGATGCGCTTCCCGGCGGCCCGGACGTCCGTCAGCGCCTCCTGGACCAGCTGCCCGGCCAGGCCGCGGCCGGCGAAGGCCTCCTCGACCAGGGTGTGGTAGAAGACGCGCTGCCCGTCGTGGTCCAAGTACTCGGTGAAACCGGCGAGTTCGCCGTCGACCAGGATCTCGTAGCGGTGCCGGTCGTCCGACCGCTCGACGACGGGGGTGCTGGGGGTGCTCATCGGGAAAGGCCTCTCACGGTGCGGGTACGGTCTTGCGGTGCGGGGGCCAGGTTAGCCCTGGCCGGGTGGGGCGGTCGGCTCCGGGCCGTGCCGGGTGCCCACCCCGCCGCGCCGCGCGAGGGGCCGGCCGGCTGGGCCGGACGGGTGCGGGCCGAGGGGCGAGGGGCGCCCCGGCCCTCTAACGTGGGCGCGACGGTGCCGGGCCCCGCACCCTCGCGACCACGGAGGAGATCGGGTGGGCCGGTGCGGGTGCGTGCCCCCGAGGCGTTAGCGGTGTCATATAAACAACAGAA
>NZ_JBHZCN010000019.1:91137-105026 GCF_042755465.1 Kitasatospora sp. NPDC059160
GTTTTTTGTCATCCTTGCGGGGGGGGGGGGGGGGGGTGGCGGCGCCCCCCGGTGCCTTTGGGTGGGGCCGCGGGGGCGCGCCCGCCCCCCCCCCCCGACACCGGAGGAGAGCGGAGGGGCCGTTGCGGGTGCGTGCCGCGGAGGCGTTCGGGCCGGCCCGGCCGCCGTCCGACCCGGGGCCCCAGCTGCCGGTGCTGGTCCGGTACGGGCACCGGTCCTGGCTGATCCCCGCCGTGCTGCTGGCGGCGGTGGTGGCCGTGGACGCCCTCACCCCCAGCTCCTTCGAGTCGCTCAGCTGGCTGGCCCTGGTCCCGGTGGTCGCCGCGGGGCTGTGCGGTCCGGCGGTCACCGTGGCCTTCGCCGGTCTCGCCGTCGCCGCCTACCCCGGGCTGAACGGCCTCTGGGGCAAGTCCCACGGGATCGAGGACTTCCTGCTGGTGATCGCCGGCTGCGTCCTCGCGTATCCACTCAGCGTCTTCCGGGCCCGGGCCGCCGCCTACGTCCGCCATCTCCAGGGCGCCGCCGAGACCACCCGGCAGGTGGTGCTGCGCCCGGTGCCGCCGGGCTGGGGCGGGGTGGACGCGGAGGCCCGCTACCTGGCCGCCGACGTGGAGGCCCGGGTGGGCGGCGACTTCTACGACGTGGTGGCCACCCCGTACGGCGCGCGGGTCGTCCTCGGCGACGTCCAGGGGAAGGGCCTGCCGGCGGTCGCCACGGCGGCGGCGCTGGTCGGCTGCTTCCGGGAGGCGGCCTTCCGGGAGGAGGGCCTGGCGACGGTCGCCTCCTGGCTGGAGGAGCGGGTGCACCGGCAGAACCGGCTCTCCGCCCGGCTGGGGGAGGAGGACGAGCGGTTCGCCACGGCGGTGGTCGTCTGGTTCCCCGACGACGCCCCCGGGGAGATCCAGGTGGTCAACTTCGGCCACGACTGCCCGTACGTCCTGGGCCCGGACGGGGTCCGGCAGCTGCCGCCGGGTGACGGCGTCCCGCTGGGCCTCGCCCCGCTGGCCGGGCGGCTCCCGCAGGTGCAGCGGCTCCGGCTGGGCGCGGACGAGACCGTGCTGATCGTCACGGACGGGGTGACCGAGGCCCGGGACCGCCAGGGCGACTTCTTCGACCTGCGCGCCCACCTGGAGGGCCTGGCCGGCCTGCCCGGGGCCGGGGAGCCGGAGCGCCTGGTGGGGGCCGTCGTCGGCGCCGTCCTCCGACACAGCGGCGGGCGCCTGACGGACGACACCGCGCTGCTCGCGGTCCGCAACGGCAAGGGCAACGGAAACGGGAGCGGCAACGGAAACGGCAGTGGCAACGGAGACGGAGACGGAAACGGCGCGGCCTCCGGCTGAGCCGGGGGCCGCGCCGGTCGGGCGTGCGGAGGGGGTCAGGCCCGGAGCTGGGCGACGGCGAGCGAGGGGCGCGGGATCCGGCTGATCACCGAGCCGATCAGGGTGCCGATCGACACCCCGAACACCGCGGACACGGCGGCCAGCACCGACTGGGCGCCGTTGCCGACCTCGATCTGCGCGGTGTTCAGCAGGCCGAAGGAGCCGGGCACCACGATCCAGAACGCGGGCAGGTAGAGCACCTGCCAGAGCGGTCCGCCGGGCAGCCAGTGCACCACGGTGGCCGCGACCGCGGCGCTGACGGCGCCCGCCAGCCCGCCTATCGCCGCGCCGTGGACCGATCCGACCACCACCTGCACGGTGACGCTGACCGCGATCACCGCGACGATCCACGGGATCGCCGGGGGAGGGGTGTTCACATTGACCACGACGCCGGCCACGGCGATCGCCAGCCCCACCGCGATCACCCACCAACTCGGCTTGGCCACCTGGATGTTGGCCAGCGCACTGGCCGGTACGCCGAGCGCGGTGGTGGCCGCCGCCACCCCGGCGAGGAACAGCGCCAGCTGCACCGCGCCGGACACCAGCCGGGCCGTCCCGGCGCTGGCGGCGCCCGCCGCGACCTCCGACAGCCCGGTGACCAGCAGTCCGCCCGGCAGCAGGATCGCCAGGGTGGCCACGATCGTGCGCAGCGGGCCCTCCAGCAGGCCGGCCCGGGTGAGCGACAGGACGAGCAGGGCCACCAGGAACCCGGCGGTGACCGGCAGCAGCGGGCGCAGCCTGGGCAGCCGGCGGGCCAGGACGGTCAGGCCCGCCACGATCAGCGAGCCGGCCCCGGCGGCCAGCACGTTCGCCGTCACCGGCTGGAGGAACAGGCAGACGCCCACCCCGACCGGCAGCGCCCCCAGGTCCGCCACCCAGGCGGGCCAGCGGGCGGGGGCGAGCCGGATGGCGTCCAGCTCGGCCAGCGCCCGGGGGCCGTCCAGCTCGCCGGCGCGCAGCCGGTGCACCAGGTGCAGGACGTCCGCGGTCTGCTCGAACCGCAGCGCGGCGCCGACCGGCGCGAAGCTGGTGGCCTCCACCGCGTCGAGGGCGACGAACAGGCCGTTGGTGAGCGCGGCGACCCGCACCTCGGGAGCCCCCAGTGCCCGTCCGAGCCCGCGGAGTTCCTCCTCGACCTCATGGACGGGAAGGCCCCCGCCCAGCAGGGCGTCGCCCAGTTCGAGCAGCAGGCGGCGGAGCGGGTCGGCGGGGGCCTCGTTGCCCCGGACCGGCGGAGACTTGCTAGACATGGCAGGTATCGTCCCATCCCGCCCGCTTGGGTCCGAATCTGCCCTGGTCTGATCGTTTCGTGCCGCCGCCGTCGGGCTGCCGCTGGCCCGGGGATCAGTTCACGTAGACCGCCGGGGCGCCGGACTGGCTGGTGTCGGCGACCGGGCCGTAGCTCGCCGAGAAGTAGCCGTCGCCGGGGCAGAGGCCGGAGCCGCCGCTCTTGGCGAAGTGCTCGTTGGTGAAGGTCAGGCTCTGGCCGCCGTTGTCGGCGGTGCCGGTGAAGGCTCCGCTGAGCCGGTAGGTGCAGGTGATGGTGCCGAACCAGCTGTTCAGGACGGCGGTGGCCTGGATCTGCCCGGCGCTGCCACCGGTCAGGGTGACGGGCAGGCCGGTGCCGTCGTCGATCGAGACGCCGTACGGCAGGGTGTCGACCGTCAGGCTCTGTACCGAGGTGACGCCGGTGACGTTGGCGGTGCAGGAGTCGAAGGTGAGGCCGGTCATCGACTCGGTGGCGGTGCCGGGGGCGGTCGGGTTGGTCAGCACGGTGGCGGACAGCTGGGAGGTCGCGCAGGTGACGCCGGTGGTGCTGGTGGCGGTGGAGTAGAAGGTGGCGGAGCCGCCGGCGAGCGTCGCGGCGAGGGCGTCGCCCGCGGCGACGGCGGCGCCGCCCGTGCTGCCGGTGGTGAGCACGGGGCCGGCGTCGTCTGCCGGAACCGCGGAGGCGGGGGCCGCGGCGGCCAGGGCGAGCGCGGCGAGTACGGTGAGGGCCAGGGGCGCGGTGCGGTGGAGGGGTGCGCGCATGGGAAAGCCTCTTCCTCGGTGAGGGGCGAGAAGGCGAACGTCCGCTGCTCCCAAGGGACTTCCGAGGGGCGGGGAGCGGGGGAGCTGACTCCGTTGTAGGACCGTGTCGGTGGGCCGTCAAGGCGCGGCGGAGAACTTGCTGACGATTCGTCAACAGTGGCGGACCGGGCCTGCCGGCGAGCTGTCAGTGATCGGAGAGCAGGATGTCAGTGCCCTGACAGTGGGGGCCGGAAGACTCCGTGGCGCCCGATCACATGATCAACAACGGAGAGAGCCCGCCCGTGCCCCGACCCCGCCCCCTCACCGCCCTCCGCACCACCACCCTCCGTGCCGCCGCGGCCACCGCCGCCGGCCTGCTGCTGGCCGCCCTCACCCCGGCCGCCGCCTCGGCCGCCGCGCCCGCCCCGCCGGTGCCGGCCCTGACCTGGACCAAGCCCTGCACCCCGGGCTTCCAGTGCGACACCGCCCAGGTGCCGCTGGACTACCGCGACCCGCACGGCCGCTCCATCGACCTGGCGCTCATCCGCCGTCCCGCCGACGACCGGGCGCACCGGATCGGCACCCTGTTCTACAACCCGGGCGGCCCGGCGATCCCCGGCACCCTGGCGCTGCCCTCCACCACCCCGCTGTTCCCCGAGGACGTCCGCCGGCGCTTCGACATCGTCAGCTTCGACCCGCGCGGCGTCGGCGCCTCCACCACCCTGCGGTGCTTCCCCGACCCGGGCGGCGAACAGGCCCTGCTCGGCGGACTCCCCGCCGGCTACCCGATCGGCGCCGAACAGCAGTCACGCTGGGCCGACACCTACGCGCAACTGGGCCGCCACTGCGCCGACAACGACGACACCGGCCTGCTCGCCCACCTGTCCACCGCCGACGTCGCCCGCGACCTCGACCTGCTGCGCCAGGCCGTCGGCGACCGCAGGCTCAGCTACCTCGGCACCTCCTACGGGACGTACCTCGGCGCCACCTACGCCAACCTCTTCCCCGGCCGGGTCCGCGCCATGGTCCTGGACAGCGCCGCCGACCCGGTGGCCTGGTCCACCGGCCGCACCCCGCAGGACCGCGCGCTGCCGCCGTTCCTGCGCACCGGCAGCGACCTCGGCTCGGCCCGCGCCCTGGACGACTTCCTCGACCGCTGCGGCGCCGCCTCCCCGGCCGCCTGCGCCTTCTCCGCGGGCAGCCCGGAGGCGACCAGGGCCAAGTACGCCGCGCTGACGGACCGCCTGGCGCACGGACCGGTCACCGTCGGCACCGGGGCGCAGGCCGTCACCTACGACGAGGCGAGCGCCGTCTCGGCCGTCGCGCTGCTGCTCTACTCGGCCCAGCCGCTGCCGCAGCTCGGGAGCCCCGGCTGGGCCGCCCTGGGCGGGCAGTTGCAGAGCCTGTGGACCGCCGCCGACACCCCGGCGGCACCCCTGCCGACCGGCGCGCAGCCCGGCCAGACGCAGGTCCTCGGCGTGCTGTGCGCCGACACCGTCAACCCGCCCGCCGGCGCCGACTACCCGGCGCTCGCCGACCTCGCCCGGGACCGCTCCGGCGCCCTCGGTCCGTACTGGGTCTGGCAGACCCAGCGCTGCGCCGCCTGGCCGGCCGAGGCCGCCCGGGACCGCTACACCGGGCCCTGGGACCGCTACACCGCCGCGCCCGTGCTGGTCGTCGCCAACACCGGCGACCCGGCCTGGCCGTACGAGGGCTCCCGCGCGCTGGCCGACACCCTGGCCCGCGGCCGGCTGCTGACCGTCGACGGCCCGGGCCACAGCGTGCTCGGCAACCCGAGCGGCTGCGCCGCCGGCTACGAGGCGCGCTACCTGGTGGACGGCGACCTGCCGCCGCGCGGCCGGGTCTGCGCGCCGGACGCGCCGCCGTTCCGGTAGCGCTCGGTGACCGGCGGGCCTGCCCGATGGGGCGTGCCCGGATCGGTGACGGTCCGGGCACGCCCCCGTTCAGCGCTCCCCGCCGCCGTCCTCGTCCGACGGCTCGTGGCCGCGCGCGTGGTGGCGCCGCAGGAACCAGACCAGCAGCGCGACGGCGACGAGACCGGCGATCGTGATGGCGGCGACCCGGCCGACGGTGCCCTCCACCCTGGTGTACGCGGCCCCGGCGAAGTAGCCCAGCAGGGTGAAGCCGAAGGCCCAGGCCAGCCCGCCGAGGGCGTTGTAGAGCAGGAACCGGCGGTACGGCATCCGGGACATCCCGGCCAGCGAGGGCACCAGCGGGCGGAAGAAGGCGATGAAGCGGCCGACGAACACGGCGGCCGGCCCGCGCCGGCGGATCAGGTCCTGCGCCGTCCCGACCCGCTTCGCGTGCCGCTGCAGCGGGCGGGTGCGCAGGATCGCCGGGCCGAGGTGGCGGCCGATCTCGTAGCCGGCGGAGTCCCCGAGGACGGCCGCGCAGACCACCACCAGGATCATCCAGCCGAGCGAGACGCTGCCCTGGTGGGCGATGAAGCCGCCGAGGACGGCGGCCGTCTCGCCCGGGATGAAGAAGCTGAAGAACAGCGCGTCCTCGGTGAAGACCATGGCGCCGACCACCGCGTACACGACCGGGCCGGACAGTCCGCGCAGCCAGTCGGTGATCGCGTGCATCCGCCGCACCTCGCCGGTGATCGGTCCGCTTTCCGCCCCAATGTAACGCTTGTCCCCCGAATCGCCCCTGGTGGAGGCCCGGGCCGGCCCCCGGCGGAGGCCCCGGGCCCGCCCCCGGCGGGTGGGCACCGGGGGCGGCTTCCTTAGCGGAACGTAAGATCTGCGCGGCGCTCCTTGCCGCCGCCCCGCGGGCGGCGGCACGCTCTGGGACACCCACCCGCCGTACCAGTCCCCGGAGCCGCCATGTCCCCGTCCGCCGCCGTCCCGGCCGCCCCCGCTCCCCGCCCGCAGCCGCCCGGCGGGGACCGCGCCCGGCGGCGGCGCGCCCTGATCGGCGGGTCGCTGGGCAACCTGGTGGAGTGGTACGACTGGTTCGTCTACGCCAGCTTCGCCGTCTACTTCGCCGACGACTTCTTCCCCGGCAGCGACTCCACCGCCAAGCTGATGAACACCGCCGGCATCTTCGCGGTCGGCTTCCTGATGCGCCCGGTCGGCGGCTGGCTGCTCGGCCGGGCCGCCGACCGGCACGGCCGCAAGAGCGCGCTCACCCTGACCGTCACCATGATGTCCGCGGCCGCCGTACTGATCGCCGTCGCCCCGACCTACGCGCGGGCCGGCTACCTCGGCGCCGTCGTGCTGCTGCTCGCCCGGCTGCTCCAGGGGCTGAGCATCGGCGGCGAGTACGCGGCCAGCGCCACCTACCTCACCGAGGCCTCCGCACCGAACCGGCGCGGCCTCGGCTCCTCCTTCCAGTACGTCTCGATGACCTGCGGCCAACTCCTCGGCCTGGGCATCCTGATCGTCCTGCAGCACACCCTGACCAGCGCCCAACTGCACGCCTGGGGCTGGCGGTTGCCGTTCCTGCTCGGCGCCGTGCTGGCCGTCGTGGTGCTCTGGCTGCGCCGCCGGCTGCCGGAGACCGAGGCCTTCACCGCCGAGTCCGCCGGCCGGGAGCGGGCCGACGCCCGCGGCACCCTGCGCAGCCTGTGGGAGCACCGGCGCCAGGCCGCCCTGGTGATCGCCCTGACCCTCGGCGGCACCGTCGCCTACTACACGTACACCACCTACCTGACCAAGTACCTGATCGGCAGCGCCGGGCTCGCCAAGAACACCGCGACCCTGGTCAGCTTCACCGCGCTCGCCGTGTTCGCCGCCGTCCAGCCGCTGGCCGGACTGCTCTCCGACCGGATCGGCCGCCGCCCGCTGCTGATCACCTTCGCGCTCGGCTGCACCGTCGGCACCTACCCGCTGATGACCGCCCTCGGCTCGGCCTCCGGCTACTGGTCCGCGCTCGGCCTCTCGCTCGTCGCCCTGCTCGTCGTCACCGGCTACACCTCGATCAACGCGGCCGTGAAGGCCGAACTCTTCCCCACCCGGATCCGCGCGCTCGGCGTCGCGCTCCCGTACGCCCTCGCCAACGCGCTGTTCGGCGGCACCGCCGAGTACATCGCGCTCTGGTTCAAGAACAGCGGCCACGAGTCCGGCTTCTTCTGGTACGTCTCCGGCTGCGCGCTGGTCTCCCTGGTCGTCTACGTGCTGATGCCCGACACCCGGCACGCCGTGCTCGACCCCCGGGAGGCCCCGGCGGTGGCCGCCGCGGCGGAACCCGTACGGTAGTCACCTCAATCCCGGGGAGGGCTCCGTGCACATGCTGCTGGTCGAGGACGACGACCGGATGGCGCAGGCCCTCGCCACCGCGCTCGCCCGGCGCGGCCACACCGTACGCCGGGTGGTCCGCGCCGCCGAGGCGCTGCGGCACGCCCGGGAGGCCGAGTTCGTCCTGCTCGACCTCGGCCTGCCCGACCTGGACGGCCTCGACCTGCTCCGCAAGCTGCGCACGGTCTGCGCGGTGCCGCTGATCGTGGTCACCGCGCGCAGCGAGGAGCGGGACGTCCTCCAGGGCCTGCGGGCCGGCGCCGACGACTACGTGGTCAAGCCGTTCCGGATGGCCGAACTCATCGCCCGGATCGACACCGTGCGCCGCCGCACCGGCGGCGCCGCCCCCGAACCGGCCGACGGGCGGCGGCAGGTGCGCACCGGGGACGTCACGATCGACCTGGCGGCCCGCAGCGTGACCGTGGACGGCGCCGAAGTCCGGCTCACGCGGCGCGAGTTCGACGTGCTCGCGCTGCTCGCCGCGCAACCCGGCGACGTCCGCTCCCGCGAGGAGATCCTCGACCGGATCTGGGGCGACGCCTTCCTCGCCTCCTCCCGCTCGCTCGACGTGCACGTGGCCGGCATCCGGGCCAAGACCGGCCGGGCCGCCCTGCTCCGCACCATCCGCGGCTACGGCTACCAACTCGGCGCCCTGGACGGCCGGTGAGGCGCCGGCTGCTGGCCGTGCTCACCGCGCTCATCGGTACGGCCGTGCTGCTGCTCGCCCTGCCGCTGGCCGACTCCTACGCCCGCGGCCGCACCGAGCACCTGCTGCTGCAACGCCGGGCCGACGGCGTCCGCTTCGCCGAACTCGCCGACCGGATCCGCACCGACGCCGACCGCCGCGAACTCGACGCCGAACTCACCCGCTACGCCCAGCTCTACGGCGCCGCCGTGACCGTGGTCGACACCGTCGGGCACACCGTCGGCCGGGCCGGCCCGGCCCCGGTCGGCCCGGCCGCCCGGCAGGCCGAGGACCGCGCCCTGACCGGCCGCTCCACCGAGGCCCTGCCCACCGTCCTGCCCTGGGGGCCGGACACCGTGGTGCTGGCCGAACCGGTCGGCCAGGACGAACGGGTCGGCGGCGCCGTCCTGTTGACCGTCCCCACCGGCGCGGCGCGGCACGACGTGCTGGTCCGCTGGACGCTGATCGCGGCCGGCGCCGTCACCGCCTTCGGTGCCGCCGCGCTGGTCGCGGCCGGCATCGCCCGCTGGCTGCTGCGGCCCGTCCACGAACTCGACCGCGCGGTCGCCACCATGGCCGACGGCCGCTTCGAAGCGCGCGCCGCCGTCGCTGCCGCCGCCGACACCGGCCCGCCCGAACTGCGGCGGCTGCGCGAGCACTTCGACGGCATGGCGGCGGCGGTCGGTGAATCGCTGCGCCGCCGGCGGGACTTCGTCGCCGACGCCTCGCACCAGCTGCGCAACCCGCTGGCCACCCTGGTGCTGCAACTGGAGAACGCCGAGCCGTACGTCGAACCGGGCCCCGGCCGTACGGCGCACGCCCTCGCCCTGGACGAGGCGGACCGGCTGGGCGAGCTGCTGGACGGCCTGCTGGCCCTCGCCCGGTTGGAGGCGGCCGCCGCTCCGGTCGAGGAGCAGGACGTCTCCGCGGCCGTGGCCGAGCGGGTGGCGGCCTGGGCCCCGGTGTTCGAGGCGGGCGGCCCGGAGCTGACCGCCGACGTCGCCCCCGGGCTGCGCGCCCGCACCCTGCCCGACGCGGCCGGGCGGATCCTGGACGCCCTGCTGGACAACGCCGGCAAGTTCGTTCCGCCGGGCGCCCGCGTCCGGGTGACCGCCCGGCCCGGCCCGGACGGCGGCGCGGTGGTCCGGGTCCGGGACACCGGCCCCGGTGTCCCGACCGCCCAACTCCCCCTGCTGCTGGGGCGCTTCGCCCGTGCGCCGGAGCACCAGAACCTCCCCGGCACCGGCCTCGGCCTGGCCATCGCGGACGAACTCGCCCGCGCCGGCGGCGGAACGCTCACCGTCGCCGCGACGAGCCCCCACGGACTGACCGTCGAGTTCCGGCTGGCCGCGCCCTGAGCCCTGAGCTCCGCAGCGGTTCAGCGGTTCAGCGGTACCAGGCGCGGAGGGCCGTCGCGGTCTCCCGGACGTCGGCGCGCCCGTCCCGGATGCGGGCGGCGAGCTCGGTTGCGGCCTTCGGCCCGACGGTGACGGTGACGCCGGAGGCGGTGAGGTAGGCGGCGGCGACGACCGCGGCGAAGTGCTCGTTGCCGGACTCCAACGCCGGGACCCGGATGAGCTGGTGCATGAGCGCGGCCGCGCGCTGGTGCGGGCCCTCGTACACGGGGACGTCCATGACCTCGTCGGCGTGCCGGGCGACGGCGGCGCTGAGGGTGCCGTAGTCCGTGATGTCGGGGTCGGTGGGCAGGAAGCGGTGGGCGATGTCGAGCAGCCAGGCCCGGTCGATGCGCAGGATCACGCCGCGTCCAGGGCGGGTCCGCGCCGTCGGCGCGCGTGCTGTTCGGGGGCCTGGTGGAGCCGGCGCCGCTGCCCCGGCCGGACGTTCAACCGCATGAGGTGCAGCGTAGCCAGCCGTAGCGGCCGCTACCAAACGGGCTTGACGGCGCCTCGGCAGCGGCCCCCGGGCTCACTCGTGGGAGCTGATCACCCCGCCGGTGCTGAGCACGATGTACACGCCGTTGGCGTCGAGCCCGGTGTCCCGGCCGGCCGCCTCGATCGTGCCGAGCACCTGGCCGCCGTTGACGAGCTTGCCGACGTAGTGCAGGTCGCCGAGCTTCTGCACGCGGTGGCCGCCGGGACCAGCAGCGCGACGGTCAGGACGGTACCGACCAGGGTACGGGCGCGGCGGGTGGTCGAACGGGACATCTGGTCCTCCTGCGCGAAGTTCGGTCGAGGGCAAGCTCGTTGCTCGCACCGACCCGGACGGGGCGGACCAGAGGCGTAGCGGCGTGCACGATCGAAGTTAGTCCGGCCACGCGACGGAATGGAGCCCTCCGTGTCACCGGATCGTCACGCCTGACCGACCGTCACCGTCACCCGTACACCGAGCGGTAGTAGGCCGCCGCCCCCGGGTGCAGTGGGACGGCCCCGGTGGAGACGGCGAACCGGGGTTCCAGCCGGGCGCCGGCCGTCACCGAGCGGAGCAGGGTGGCCCACCGGTCGAAGAGGATGCCGAGCAGCCGCCGTACGGCGTCGTCGGGGACGCCCGGGCGGGCGGTCAGGTAGTTGCCGACGCCGAGGGTGGGGACGGGGCCGGCCAGGCCGTAAGCCCCGGCGGGCAGGGTGACGGCGGTGTACACCGGGCCGTAGCGCTCCCGCAGCAGCGCGGCGACGGCGTCCAACGGCACGAAGCGCAGGGGCAGTTCACGGGCCAGCGCGGCCACCGCGGGGGTGGGTACGCCGCCGGACCAGAACACCGCGTCCAGCGTGCCCGCGCGCAGCGCGTCCAGCGACTCGGCCAGTCCGAGGGACTGCTGCCCGACGGAGATCCCCGCCCGGCGCAGCAGCCGCCCGGCCGTCACCTGGTTGCCGGAGCCGACCGCGCCGGTGGCCACCCGGCGGCCCGCCAGGTCGGCCAGCTCGCGCACCGGCCCGTCGGCGGGGGCGAGCAGGTGGAGGTAGTTGACGTACACCCGGGCCAGCGCCGTCAGGCCGAGCGGACGGTCGAAGGTGTCCCGGCCCAGGACGGCGTCCTCGGCGACGTCGGCGGTGGTGAGCGCGAGGTCCACCGAGCCGTCGGCGAGCTGTCGCAGGTTGTCGACGCTGGCCGCGCTGCCCACCGGGGTGAGGGTGAGCCGGCCGCTCGCGTTCACGGCCTCGGTGAAGGAGTGCCCGAAGGCGTTGTACGGCCCGCCCTCGGGCCCGGTGGCCAGCCGCAGCGCGCGGGGCGGTGGCCGGCGGTCGGAGCAGCCGGTCGCAGCGCCCACGGTGAGGGCCGCCGCCAGGGCCGCGCCCAGCAGGGTGCGGCGGTGCGGAGCGCTGGCGGTCATGGCGGGAAGGGTAGCCGGGCCCGGGAACGCGGACACCGCCGGGCCCTGGGAGCAGGACCCGGCGGTGCCGGGGGTGTTGCGCGTGTGGGCCGTGCGTCAGGCGCGGCGGCCGCGCTTGCGACGGGCCAGGAAGACCGCTCCGCCGCCGACCGCCAGCAGGGCGACGGCCGCGGCCGCGATCGGCCCGGTGTGGGAGTCGGCGCCGGTCTCGGCCAGCGGCGGGCCGGAGACGCTGCTGGTGGCCCCGGCGACGGCGGTGGAGCCGTTGGCCGAGGTCGCCGAGCCGGCCGGGGTGGTGGCGGAGGAGCCGCCGGTGGGCTGTCCGCTCGGGCTGTCGCCGCCGACCGGGGCGCCGGTGGTCGGGTCCAGGATCAGGGTGGCCGACTGCGGGTTCTTGAAGTCGAACATGCCCTCGATGGAGCCGGCGTGCTCGTCGAAGGAGGAGTCGCCGATCCGGCCGGTCTTCCAGTTGTCCTCGACGAAGCGCAGGACCGAGGTCTGGTCGGTCTGGGTGTGGTCGACGAAGTTGGCCTTGGCGTACGGGGAGACGACCAGCAGCGGCAGGCGCGGGCCGAAGCCGCAGCGGTCGGCGTAGCCGCCCCAGCCGGCGTCCTTGCCGCACTGGCCGGCGCCGCTCAGGCTGTCGTTGGCCGGGTCCTTGGAGCCGTTGACCGGCTCGGCGAACTTGTGGTCGTACCAGCCGTCCGAGTCGTCGTAGGCGATGACGACGGCGGTGGAGGCCCAGTCCTTGGACTTCTGCAGCTTGTTGACGGTGTCGACCACGAAGTGCTGCTCGTCCAGCGGGTCGGAGTAACCGGCGTGGCCGTCCTGGTAGTTGGCGGCCTTGAGGTAGCTGACGGCGGGCAGGTTGCCGTGCTGGAGGGCGGCGTCGAAGTCGGTCAGGTCGTACTGGTGGTTGGCCTGGCCGGCGTGGCCGATCTCCTCGACGTCCTTCGGAGCGAGGTGCTTCGGGTTGGCCGTGGACTTGTAGTACTGGAAGGGCTCGTGGTGCGGGTTGTAGTCGGTCTGCGAGGCGCCCACGATGTTCTTGTGCGCGGAGTCGCAGGCCGCCTTGCCGTCCTTGGTGCCGGTCGGCTTGAAGCCGCCCTGGAACCAGCCCCAGCTGACTCCCTTGTCGTTGAGCAGGTCGCCGACGTTCTTGCCGGTCATCACCAGCTGGTTGTGCGCGGGGCTGGAGCAGTCGTCGTAGCCCGGGTCCGGGTCGTTGATGACGGTGCCGATGCCCTTGGCGTCCGGGGAGGCCACCACGTAGGCGTCGGTGGTCTGCTGGCCGGTCTTCGGGTCGACCGGGTAGCCGCCGTGGGTGTTGCCGGTGACCAGGTTGATCGCGCCGGGGGTGGAGGGCCCGTAGTTGGTCCCGAAGGAGTTGTCGCTCATCGCGAAGTGCTGGGCGTAGTTCCAGTAGCCGGTGACGGTGTTGCCGTCGTAGTAGTCCATCACCAGGCCGGGCGCGGTGTACATCGGAGCCTTGCAGTTCTCGATGTCGGTGTGCTCGACGAACTTGTCCATCTTGCCGCCGTCGAAGGCGAGCTGCTCGTCCTTGTAGGTGTGGTCCTGGTCGCAGGTGACCGCCTGGGACGGGCTCAGCCGGACCGGGTTGTTGCGGTTCGGGTTCTTGTGCAGCAGGTCGTCGCTCAGGCCGTCCACCTTGGGGGTGTCGGGCTTGGCGGTGAACTTCACCTTGTCGTCGGCGGTGTTGGCCGCGTTCGGGTAGGTGCCGAAGTAGTGGTCGAAGGAGACGTTCTCCTGGAATATCACCACCAGGTGCTTGACCGGGGTGGCGGTCTGCGGGCCGTCGGCGGCGAAGGCCGCGGGGGCACCGCCGAAGGCGGTCAGCGAGGCAGCGCCGATCAGGCCGGCACCGTAGCGGAGCCACCTGTTGCGGGAGGGAACTGCGGGCATGGTCGGATCCTCGACGTCATCGTCATGTGTGTCAGAAGTAGGGGCCGTGACGCGCGTAGCACGAGCGGCGCGGCGGCTAGACGCTAGAGCGTAGCGGTGAACACGGTTGACGAGTGCATGTGAACACGCGGTAAATCGCCGAGGTACGGAACTCTTCGCCCGGACTGCCGTCGGGAAGACAAGTCCGTTGAATGCCCCCCGAATCCGACGAATACGGGACGTCTTCCGACGGTTTCCGGCCAGAAATGTCGCTTCCGTCCCGGCCGGGGCCGCTGACGGGCCCGGCACGAAACCGTGGTCGATCTCACGGAACGGCCCCGGCCCCGGCCCCGCTGCGCGAG